>JACPAU010000091.1 GCA_016180705.1 Candidatus Methylomirabilota bacterium | reverse complement strand
CCCTGGGCCGGTTGGGGACGGGACGGGATATCGCCGACGCGGTCGCGTTTGTGGTCAGCGAGCAAGGACGGTGGATTACCGGTGGCAATCTCCAGGCGGGCGGCGGCGTGGTGATGGGCTGATGCAGCCTCGTCCAGGGAGGGTGACAGCGGTCCGGTAAGGCGCCGTGCCTGTGAACAGCACGGGCCCCGCCGGGAAGTCCCGGCGGGGCCCGATGCATTCTGAGAGGATCCCCTCAGGACCTGCCCGCTCCCTTGAACACCAGGTCCCCGTGCTTCCGGACGAACTCGACGATCCCGCCCCCCTCCAGGATCGCCAGCATCGTCTCGGGAATGGCCCCCACCCGGAACTCCTGCCCCTTCGTCACGTCCCGGACCAGGCTCCGCTTCAGGTCCACCTCCAGTTCGTCCCCCTGGGCGATCCGATCGGTGTCGAGGGTCAGGGCGGGCATCCCGATGTTGAAGGCGTTCCGGTAGAAGATGCGGGCGTACGACTTGGCCAGGACCACGGGCACCCCCGCCAGCTTGATGATGCGGGCGGCGTGCTCCCGGGAGGAGCCCTGCCCGAAGTTCCGGCCGGCCACGACGATGTAGGTCTTGTCCTTTTTCAGGGTGGCGGGGGCGAAGTTCGCGTCGGCGTCCTCCAGGACGTGCTCCGCCAGTTTGGGCAGGTCCGAGCGGAGGTGGGCGTAGCGGCCGGGCGCGATCAGGTCGGTCGAGATGTAGTCCCCGAACTTCCAGGCGACTCCCCGGATGGCCATGGTCTTCTCCTAGAGGGAGGACCGCGGGTCCACGATCTTCCCCGCGACGGCCGACGCCGCGGCGACGGCCGGTGAGGAGAGGTACACGAACGACTTGGGGTTCCCGAGCCGCCCCTTGAAGTTCCGGTTCTGCGTGGCCAGGCAGACTTCCCCGTCGCCGAGCAGGCCGAACTGCCAGCCGGGGCAGGGGCCGCAGGCCGGCGAGCCGAAGACCGCCCCCGCCTCGACGAACGTCTGGACCAGCCCCTCCGCCAGGGCCTGCTGGTAGACGCCCCGCGACCCCGGGTAGATCAGGAACCGCGTCCCCGGGGCCACATGCTTGCCCTTTAGGATCCCGGCGGCTACCCGCAGGTCCTCCAGCCGCCCGTTCGTGCAGGTCCCGAGGAAGACCTGGTCCACGTGGATCTTCTCCCTGGCCACCTCGCTGATCGGCTTCACGTTGCCCGGCGTGTGGGGGACGCAGACCAGCGGCTCGAGCCGGCCCACGTCAATCTCCAGGGTCTGCTCGTAGGAGGCGTCTGGGTCCGCGGCGAGCGGCTGCCAGTCCTTCTCCCGGCCCTGCCGCTTGAGGAAGGCGCGCGTCTGCTCGTCGGAGGGGAACAGCCCCAGCTTCGCGCCGGCCTCCTGGGCCATGCTGGTGATGGTGAAGCGGGCGTCCATGGAGAGGGTGGGGACGGTGTCCCCCGCGTACTCCATCGCCTTGTAGGCCGCCCCGTCCTCGCCGATCCGGCCGATGATGTGGAGGATGATGTCCTTGGAGTAGACGCCGGGCTGGAGCTTCCCCTTCAGGACGAAGCGGATCGTCTCCGGGACGCGGAACCAGGTCTTCCCCAGCGCCATCGCGATGGCGACGTCGGTCGAGCCCATCCCCGTGGCGAAGGCGCCCAGCCCGGCCGCCGTGCTGGTGTGGGAGTCGGCCCCGACCACGATGTCCCCCGGCTTCACGTACTTCTCGGCCAGGAGCAGGTGGCTGATGCCGGACCCCACGTCCTCCAGGATCGCCCCGGTGGCGGCCGCGAACTCCCGCAGGCGCTTATGCATGTTGCTGTACTCGGGCCGGGCGGCAGGGCCCATGTGGTCCAGGACCAGCATGGCGCGGTTCGGGTACTTTACCATGTCCCGCCCCATGAGTTCCCGGATCATGTCGAACGTGAGGAGGCCCGTCCCGTCCTGGACGGTGGCCATGTCCACGTCCGCCACCACGATGTCCCCCGCGTGGACGTCCCGCTTCAACCGCCGCGAGAGGATCTTCTCGGCGAGCGTCAAGCCCATGGCTGCACCTCGCAATGAACCGTACCGCCTGCTCCCCTCACGATGCCCGCCCCCTTGGTTGCCCCTAGTATACGCCCCGGCGGTCTCGACCACAATGCCTTGCCGGCCGCTTCGCCTTTTGATAGCGTGCGACGGGCTCGCCCGGGCATCGCGTGGGCGGGCAGGGGGGCGCGGCGGCAGTGACGGCAGCGGCGCTCGGGCTGGTGCTCGCGGCGGCTTTGCTGCATGCCGCGTGGAACCTGGGCCTCAAGCAGAGCCCCAGGAAGCTCCAGGTGTCCTGGCTGAGCCTCCTGCTGGGCCCGCTCCTGGCGAGCCCCGGCCTCTTCCTCCTGGCGGGGAAGTTCGCGATCGGTCCGGCGGGCTGGGCGTGCGTCGTCGCAACCGCGCTCCTGCACGCCCTGTACTTCCTGTTCTTGAGCGAGGCGTACGAGCGGGGAGAGCTGTCCGTGGTCTACCCGCTCGCGCGGGGCTCGGGGCCGCTCCTCGTGGCGCTCCTGGCTCCGCCCCTCCTGGGGGAGGTCCTGACCCCGGGGGGCGCAACGGGCATTGGGTTGGTGGTCCTCGGGGTCTTCGGGGTGGCCGGCGGGCCGGAGCCGACCCGCCCGGGGCGGAGCCGTCTGCTGGCCCAGTGGCAGGCTCCCCATGTGGTCCTGGCGCTCGTGACGGGTCTCACGATCGCCGGCTACTCCCTCGTGGACAAGGTGGGCGTCGCCCTCGTCCACCCCTACCTGTATCAAATCTTGATGATGGAGGGCGCGTTCGTCGCCCTCACCCCCTACGTCTTGACGCGCCAGCGGCCGTCGGTCGCGGCGCTGAAGGCGGAGTGGCGGACCGTCGCCCTCGTCAGCATCCTGTCCTTTGCCGCGTACCAGCTCGTCCTCGTCGCCCTTGGGCTCGCGAAGGTGGCCTACGTGGTTGCGGCGCGCGAGGTGAGCGTCGTCTTCGGGGCGGCGCTCGGCGCGGCTTTCCTCGGCGAGCGGCACGGCGCGCGCCGCATCCTCGCCGCCGCCAGCATCGCGGCCGGTCTCGTCCTCATCGGGATGAGCCGCTAGCCGCGCGCCCTCGCCCTAGCCGCCCCAAAGCAACTCTCCGCCC
>JACPAU010000090.1 GCA_016180705.1 Candidatus Methylomirabilota bacterium | reverse complement strand
CACCGTCAGGACATAGTCAATGAGCAGGGCGGCGGCCGCGGTGAGCCCGGCCGTCTTCCCGAGGTTCTGCAGGGCCACGATGTAGGCGCCGCCCCCCGAGGGATAGGCATGGACCGTCTGCCAGTAGGAGGTGGCCACCACGACGAGAAGGAGGCCGATGGCGGTCCCGATGGGGAGGGTCCAGGCGAAGGCGGCGGGCCCGGCCAGGGCCAGGGCTAGGAGGATCTCCTCGGTGGCGTAGGCGACGGACGAGAGGTTATCGGAGGCGAAGACGGCGAGGCCGGTGACCTTCCCGAGGCGCTCGTGCCTGGCCTGGGCCGTCGCGAGGGGGTCACCCAGGAGGAGCCGCTTCAGTGAGGACGCCATGGCCGGGGGTGCCTTGCCACCCCCCACCATCACCACACGCGGCAGCCCGTGCCCCTGCCGCGTGCGCCCGGCCGCGGGCGATCTGCCCTTCCAACCAGCCTGCGGGGTTAGCTGACGGGCTCGGGGTTGAAAGTCCCCGTCCGGGCGCCCGCTCTACCGACGGGCCCAGGATTCGCCCCAAGGGAGGCATCCTCCCCGTGGGTCCCCCGCTGCTCCGGGTGGAGCATTCGGCGGCAAATGCCCGGCGGCACGGCCGGGCCGGTCCGGGACTATACGCCTGCCCCACGGGGCTGTCAAGGCGGGGGGCTCAGCGGCGGCGCAGGAGGATTAGGAGGGCGGGGAGGAGGGTAAGGCTCGCAAGCAGGATGTTGCTCACGCCGATGGTGAGCAGCAGGCCCAGGCTCGCGATCCCCCGGTGCCGGGCGAAGAGCAGGACCCCGAACCCGGCGATCGTCGTGAGGGACGCCAGGAGCATGGACTTGCCGGTGCCGGTCGCGAGGACGAACCGGCGTCCTCCCTCCTCGCGGAACCGAGCCACCAGATTCATCCCGTTGTCCACCCCCATCCCCAGGATGAGCGGCAGGGCGAAGAGGTTGGCCAGGTTGAAGTTCATCCCCAGAATGGCCATGAGGCCGACCGTCCAGCCCGCCCCCGCCAGTAGGGGGACCATGCTCAGGAGGGCGTGGCCGACGTGGCGGAAGAAGACCGCGGAGAGGGCGAAGATGACCACGAGCGCGTACAGGCCGGCCTGGCCATACCCCCGCGTGAGGGCGCGGCTGGCCTCGAAGGTATGGACGGGGGGGCCGGTCACGTCGGGGTCCACGCGGCGGAGCGCCTCGACGAAGCGGGCGGTCGCGCCCCGGTCCCAGATGTCGCCCCGGGGATAGACGCGCAGGAGGAGGCGCCCGCTCTCCCCCACGTAGCGGTCCCGGAGGCTCCTGGGAAGCGTGCCGATCTCGAGGGGAGGTGCTCCCACGTTGCGGCGGAGCAGGCGGACCTTGTCGGCGAAGTCCGCGGCGAGCCGTCGCGCGTAGGCCGCGAGGCGCCGCCCGGCCTCCCGCCCGTTCTGCGCCGCCTCGAGGTCGGCCAGAACACCCTCCAGGGCGGCCCGCGCGGCGGAGACCTCGGCCTCCGTGCCGCCATCCCCCAACTTGAAGCGGATGCGGCGGAGGCTCTCCTGAAGGGCGCTGAGCTCCGGCGCCTGCCGGGAGGCCGGGGCCACGGGCAGGCCGGCCAGCGTCGGGCGCAGGCCCCGGAGGATCCGGCGTTTGCCTTCCTGCTCGGCGGGCAGAAGGTCGAAGACGCTCTCGACCCGGCGCACCTCGGGCAGGGTGGCGAAGGCGGCCTGGCGGCGCTCGGCCTCGTCAAGGGACGGAGCGAGGCTCACGGCGAAGTACGTGGAATGCCCGGCAACCAGTTGCAGCCGCTCCTCCATCGCCACGGCTTCGCTGCCTCGGGGGAGGAGGCGGAGGAGGTTGTAGTCGAAGCCGAGGCGGGAGAGGAAGGCCAGGGGGAGAAGGGCCAGCAGGGCGCCGGCGATCACGACGAGCAGGGGGCGGCCGAGCCATCGGGCCCAGTCGCGGCCGAAGGCGGGGGCGGCGAGCGGCGGGGCAACGGCAGCCCGGCGCCCGTCCTGCAGAGCGACGCAGGCCGGGAAAACGGTGACGCTGGCCAGGAAGCAGAGAAAGAGGCCGCTGCCGGCGATGAACCCCAGCTCCGCGATCCCGCGGAAGTCGGTGAGCAGGGTGCTCCAGAAGGCAGCAGCGGTGATCAGGGCGCCTCCCAGGACGCCCACCCCGGTCCGGCCCAGGCTCTCCTCCAGGGCGGCGCGGGCATCGCTCCCGGCCCGCCGCGCCTCCTCGTAGCGCGCCAGGAAGTGAATCGGGAAGTTGATCCCGATCCCGATGAGGATGCTGGAGAAGACGGCCGAGAGGAGGTTCAGGTGACCGACGGTGACGGTCGCGAACCCGAAGGCCCAGGCGACACCGACCAGGAGGGTGAGCAGGGCGAAGCCCGGCTTCACCACGCCCCGGAAGGGGATCACGAGGAGCAGGGCGTTCCCCAGGAACCCGAAGACCGACGCGAGGAAGATATCCCGCCCGGTCGCCCGCATCTCATCGGCGTCGAGGGCGGGGGCCCCGGTCACCCCCACGCTCACCCCGGGGAAGTCGCGCCGGACAGCCGCGGCCGTCGCCCGGATGGCCTCGACGGGATCGAGCCCGCTCTGCGATCCCCAGAGGCTGAGAAACGTCGTCTCCGCCTCGACGGGGGCCACCAGGAGGAAGAGGAGGCGCTCGTCCTCGGACAGCAGGTACCCGTCGGTGCTGGTCTTCTCGTCTGCCCGCGCGAGGAAGGCCGCCCAGGGGGACCGGTAGGGGCCGCTGTCCGCCAGGGCACCCCGCATCCCCTCGAGCACCCGGGTGAGCAACGGGAGGTCCACGGCGGGGGGCTGGCCCGCCTCCCCATCCGGCTCCAGGACCGTGAAGAGGTGGCGCACCAGCCCCCGGGTAACCTCCCGGTTCGTGAGGGCGAAGAACTGCTCGACGGTGGGACGGGCGGCGAAGGCCGCCAGGAACTCGCGGTGCTCCTCCACCTTCGCCCGCAGCGTGCGCAGGTCCTCCGGGCTCAGGTACAGGAGCGCGCGATCCCGGAACTCCTCGGGGTCAATCCGGTAGAAGACGTCCCGGACGTGGGCGGGATCGGCGCGGAGGCGCTCCGCCAGGGCGGCGGCATAGGCCTTGGCCACCGCCACGTCGCCTGCCTCC
>JACPAU010000089.1 GCA_016180705.1 Candidatus Methylomirabilota bacterium | reverse complement strand
GGGCCGTTCCCGGGCGTGGTGGTCGTCCACGAGATCCACGGCCTGACGGAGCACATCAGGGATGTTGCAGGGCGCTTCGCCGCCCAGGGCTACGTCGCCCTCGCCCCGAACCTCTACAGCCGGGAGGGGCCGCCCAGGCCGGAGACCCTGAAGGACGCGGCGGCGCGCAACGCCTTTGTCGCCTCGCTCCCCGACCGGCGGCTTGTGGGGGACGCGCAGGCCGCCGTCGCCTTCCTCCGGAGTCGCCCCGAGGTGCGGCGCAACCGGGTGAGCGTGGTCGGGTTCTGCATGGGAGGGACGGTCACGCTCCTCACGGCCTGCCACACCCCGGACCTCGGGGCTGCCGTCGTCTTCTACGGCGGGCGGCTCGTCTACAAGGAGACCACCGAGCAGAAGCCGGCCTCGCCGGTGGACCTGGTGGGGCACATCCGGTGCCCGATCCTCTGCCTCTACGGCGGGGCCGACGCGAGCGTCCCGCTGCCGGACATCGAGCGCCTCCGGGACACCCTCGAGAAGCACCGGAAGCCGTTCGAGTTCAAGATCTACCCCGGCGCGCCGCACGCCTTCTTCAACGACACCCGGGAGTTCTACCGCCCGGCGGAGGCGGCCGACGCCTGGGCACGGACGCTCCGGTTCCTGGAGAAGCACCTGCGCCACTGACTGCGGCTGCGGGAGGAGCCGCCGCCCTTTTCCCGGGGCCAGCCGCTCCTCCGCCCGATACCCAGACAGGGCTGCGTCGCGGCCAGCCCCGGGCTGGCGGCGTCTCCATCGTCGAGGGCGGCCGCCCGCTTGCGGTTGTCGCCGCGATAGGGAGCAGATGACCGAACGCTTGATTCGCCTGGGCCACAGCCCGGACCCCGATGACGCCTTCATGTTCTACGGGCTGGCGTCGGGGAAGGTGGACCCCGGGCCCTACCGCTTCGAGCACGTCCTCCAGGACATCCAGACGCTCAACGAGTGGGCGCTGGAGGGTCGCCTCGAGGTGACGGCCCTCTCCGTGCACGCCTACGCCTACGTGACGGACCGCTACGCGCTGCTCCCCCACGGGGCCAGCATGGGGGATAGCTACGGTCCCATGGTGGTGGCCCGGGAGGCCCTGTCCCAGGAGCGCCTGCGGGAGACGACGATCGCGATCCCGGGGCGCCTCACCACCGCCTTCCTCGCCCTGCGGGTCTGCCTGGGGGAGTTTCCCTTCGTCGAGATGCCCTTCGACCGCATCCTGCCGGCGGTGGCGGAGGGGCGGGTCGAGGCGGGCCTCCTCATCCACGAGGGGCAGCTCACCTATGGACAGCACGGCCTGCGTCGCGTCGTGGATCTCGGCGAGTGGTGGCACGAGACGACCGGCCTGCCGCTGCCCCTCGGCGCCAACGCCGTCCGGCGGGACCTGGGGGACGCGACCGTGCGGGACCTCTCCCGGCTGCTCAAGGCGAGCATTCGCTACGGCCTCGAGCACCGGCAGGAGGCCCTCGCGCACGCCCTCCAGTTCGGGCGGGGGCTCGACCTCGCCGCGGCCGACCGGTTCGTGGGGATGTACGTGAACGACTACACGCTGGACTTCGGCAAGAGCGGCCGCCGGGCCGTGGACGTCCTGCTCCAGATGGGCTGGGAGGAGGGGGTCCTGCCGCACCGGCCCGCGGTCCGGTTCGCCGAGCCCTGACCGGGGAGAGGACCGTGGGGAGCGCCCGCGACGACCTCACGCTGGTGCGGGAAGCCAACGAGCGGTTCTACAAGGCCTTCGAGCACCTCAGCCTCGAGGAGATGGAGGAGGTCTGGGCGCAGGCCCCGTGGATCGTCTGCATCCACCCCGGCTGGCGCCTGCTCCGGGGCTGGCAGGCGGTCCGGGAGTCCTGGACGCTCATCTTCAAGAACAGCGGCGAGGTCCGCTTCACCCTCACCGAAGTCCGGATCGAGGTGGCGGGGTCCTTCGCCTGGGTCGTCCTGACGGAGAACCTGCTTACCCAGCAGCAGGGCAACGTCGCGGTCACCTCCGTCCTCGCCACCAACCTCTTCCAGAAGCTCGACGGGCGGTGGCGGATGGTCCTGCACCACGCCTCCCACATCATCGCCGGCCCCTCCCGCGAGGAGTCCCGGACCGTCCACTGAGCCGCCATGGCGCCCCCGGCCCGCCTACGCGCCGCCTCTCTCGACGTCCTTCGCTGCATCGTGAGAGGTGAAAACCCAACCACGGTTGACGTGGACCATCCCTCGTGATATTGGGTTCTCCGTATGGGCGAGGTGCGCGCTGACATCGTTGTGGTGAATCCCCGGACCGGCGCCCGGTCGGCGGAGATCACCGCCCTCGCGGATACCGGCGCACCTCTGACTGTGATACCGGGAGAGATCCTCCAGGGCCTCGGAATCAACAAACTTCGTATGGTTTCGCTCATGCTCGCCGATGGACGGCGGGCTGAGCGGCACGTCGGTGACGCGGCAGTGGCTGTGAACGGGGAGTCGGTTCCCTGTCGCGTGGTTTTTGGGGAGTCCGGGGATGCCGTCCTGTTAGGCCTCACCGTGCTTGAACAGCTCGGTCTGACCGTGGAGCCCGTCCAGCGCCGCCTCGTTCCAACAGATTTCCTCTTGTATTGACTCCTTGCCTCGGGCGAGTAACCGCAGGCTTATCCGCGCAGAGGTCGTGGCCAGTCCTCCCTCCTGGGGCCGCGGTGGTCCCCCCTGCTTCTGCCCTATTCCCGGCTCCATCGGCTAGCGGGCCGGCGGCCCGTCGGGCGATCCCTGCGGGTCCAGGATCATCACGGCCGTCGTCATGACGGCGACGAGCCGCTCCTGCCCGTCGGTGATCCGGACCTCCCAGACCATCGTGCGCCGCCCCCGGTGGAGGGCCGTTGCCTCTCCCCGCACCATTCCGTCCGTCACCGGGACCATGAAGTTCACCTTGAACTCGATGGTGGTCATCGTCTGCCCGGGGGCGAGGAACCGGCCGGTCCCGGTCGCAACCAGGGAGTCGGCAAAGGTGGCGATGGCGCCCCCGTGCAGAAACCCGTAGGGCTGCTTGAGCGTGTCGCGGACCGGCAGTTCGCCCCGGACGCGGCCCTCGCCGACCTCCAGGAGGCGCATCCCCAGGAACTCGGTGAAGGTCCCCTTGATGCGCCGCTGGAAGCGCTCGTTGAGGTCGGGCTG
>JACPAU010000088.1 GCA_016180705.1 Candidatus Methylomirabilota bacterium | reverse complement strand
TGGTTCAGACGCTCGAGGGAACGCCGGCCCTGGTGCACGGCGGCCCCTTCGCCAACATCGCGCACGGGTGCAACAGCGTGCTGGCCACCAAGACGGCCCTGGCGCTGGGGGAGATCTGCGTCACCGAGGCCGGGTTCGGCTTCGATCTGGGGGCGGAGAAGTTCTTCGACATCAAGTGCCCCGCGGCCGGCCTCACGCCGGATGCGGTGGTTTTGGTGGCCAGCGCGCGCGCCCTGAAGTACCATGGCGGGGTCGCCGTCCGGGACCTCGACCGGGAGGACCTCCCGGCCCTGAAGCGGGGCTTCCCCAACCTAGAGAAGCACGTGGAGGACACCCGCCTCTTCGGCGTCCCGCTCGTCGTCGCGATCAACCGGTTCCCCGCCGACACGGACGCCGAACTCGCGGCCGTCCGGGAGCGCTGCGCCGCCCTCGGGCTTCCGGCCGCCGCGGCCGACGTCCACCGGGAGGGCGGGGCGGGCGGCGTCGAACTCGCCGAGCGCCTCCTGGCGCTTCTGGCCACGACCCCGTCCCGCTTCAAGCCCCTCTACGACCGGGCCCTGCCGGTGAAGGAGAAGATCCACCTGATCGCCACCCGGATGTACGGGGCCTCCGCCCTGTACTACACCCGCCGCGCGGAGCGCGACATCGAGCGCGTTGACAAACTGGGCTACAGCGGGCTGCCCATCTGCATGGCGAAAACCCCCCGCTCCCTCTCGGACGACCCGACGCTCCGCGGGCGGCCCGAGGCGTTCACCGTGACCGTGGACGAGGTGGGGATCTCGGCCGGGGCCGGCTTCCTGGTCCCCATCACGGGCGAGATCATGACGATGCCGGGCCTCCCGAGGCGCCCGGCGGCGGAGCAGATTGATGTGGACGAGGCCGGGCGGATCCTCGGCCTCGCCTAGCGGGCTCGCCCCGCCGGATGGCGGCGGGGGCGCCCGCAGTCTTTATCCCCTGCAATCCTCCAGGAGGAACGTCATGCACAGATGCGATCGGGGCCTCGTCACGCGCCTGCCCGGGAGACTCCTGGCCTGCTACCTGGCCGCCGCGACGGCGCTCCTCGGGGCTTTGCCCCGGGAGGCCGCGGCCGCGCTGGTGCCCACCACCCTCGCCGCCGCCGAGCAGGCTCCCGGCCGCGCGGAAGACCTGGCCCGGCTCCAGGGCCTGCTTGAGCGGAAGATCGTACAGCAACGCCTCGCCGACCTCGGGTTCTCCGCCGAGGAGATCCGGGCGCGCCTCGAGGCTCTGGACGATCAGCGCCTGCACGAACTCGCCGTCCGGGTGGACGGGTTGGTGCCGGCGGGGGACGCCGGCTCGGTCCTGGTGGCCCTCGCGGTCATCGTGCTGCTCGTCATCCTGATCCTCTACCTCATGGACAGAAAGATCATCATCACGGGACCCCAGCCCCAGCAGCGGTGAGCGGCGGGTGGAGGGACCATGGGCGGGCGCAAGGTGGTGGTGCGGCAGGCGGAGTTTCTCCCGGGCGCCCCCATGGAGCGCCGGCGCGGGGTGCGGGACTGGAAGTGCGTCTACCCGGAGACGGGCGTGGACACCCGAACCCTGATCATGGGGATCGTGGAGGTCCCCCAGGGCGAGCACACCCCGCTGCACCGGCACAACTGCGAGGAGGTCTACTACGTCCTGGGCGGACGGGGCGAGGTCGAGTCGGCGGGTGAGCGCTTTCCCTTCGAGGCCGGTGACGCCATCTTCAACAAGGAGAACACGGCCCACCGGGTCTTCAACACGCACCCCACCGACACCCTCCGGCTGCTTGTCGTGGCCGGCATCATGCTGGTGGGGCTGCTCCCCCGGTGGCCCACCGAGAACCCCTACGAGATCCTGGAGACCTGATGGACCCGGCCCGCCTCGAGCAGTTCCGGAAGATCGCGGAACGCTACCCCGACGACGAGGCGGCCCGGTACGGCCTCGGCTCCCTGTACCTGCAGGCCGAGCGCCACGCGGAGGCCGAGGCGGAGTTTCGGGCGGCCCTCGCCCTCAAGCCCAACTACACGGCCGCCTACCGGGGCCTCGGGAGGGCCCTCGAGAAACTGGGGAAGGTGGAGGAGGCTATCGCGACCTACCGAAAGGGCTGCGAGGTGGCGGTGACGACCGGCGACTTGCAGACGAAGAAGGAGATGGAGGTCTTCCTGAAGCGGCTCGGGCAGGGGTGAGGGGGCGGAGGCGGCGGGCGCCGGGATCCGGGCGTGGCCCGCCGCTCCTCCCGTCCCCGAAAAGCCAAACCCGCAGGCCGACCGGCCTGCGGGCTTGGTTTCGGACGGGCGCGGCTAGGAACTCCGCCCCAATGCGTTTTGGGAGACCCAGCCCATCTGCCGACCCACGGGGTCCGCCACCTTGAACCAGCCCCCCCGGACGTCGAGCAAGCGCAGTTCGGCGCCCTGCTTTAGCTCGGCCACCAGGCTCGCCTTCGGGTCCGGCGACTCCCGTAGGTTGGCGCGCGCCGCCGCCACCTTGTAGGCGGGCAGCGCGTTGAAGGGCACCGTCCCCGTGACGCTGTTCCCGCTCGGGATCGCCTGGACCGCCTCCTGGTTCACCCAGACCACCCGGTTCCCGTTAGGCACCCAGATCCGCACCCAGTTGCCCTGGACGTCGAGCCTGGCCACCCGGTCTCCCTTTCTTAGGGTCCCGGCCCGGTTCGCCTTCGCGTCCGGCCCGACCCTCGGGACCACGTTCGACCTGGCAACGATGAGGGCGGGGAGCTCCGAGGCATCCACCCCTTCCGCGGAGACCGAGCCGCTGAACCATCCCCCGACCGTCCGCTTCGTGCTCTCCCACGCCTGCTGGGTCTGCGCGCACCCCGCGGCCGCGATGAGGACCAGGGCGGCCAGCAGCAGGGCGTTGTAGCGTCGAATCATTCTTCTTCCTCCTTTCCCGGTGATCCATTGAGTGCCGCCGGGATGAGGCGAAGCAAGCGGGATGCCAGGGCCCCCCGGTCCCGCGGAGGCCCTCGGCCGGGGGTTCCCGCGGGGGGCGGGAGGGCCTGCCGGCCCGAGCCCCCCGACCCCCGTTACGAAATCCCTCCTCTCTGGAATGCGGCGCTCCCTTCCCCCTTGACTTCGGCTCCCTCCCCTGCCTGAATAGCGCGGCGGCGCCCCCGGCACCCCGGACTCATGCCCGACCCACGATCCC
>JACPAU010000209.1 GCA_016180705.1 Candidatus Methylomirabilota bacterium | reverse complement strand
GCCCGGGCCGCCTCGATGGTGGCGTTGAGAGCCAACAGGTGGGTCTGCTGGGCGATCCTGGTGATGACGTCCACGATGGTCCCGCTCTGCTGCGTCTTGGTGGAGAAGCCCTTCACGTTCGCGGTGGAGGACTCCAGGATGCTGAAGACCTCCTTCATCTTGGTCATCGCCTCCTGGGCCGAGCGCCCGCCCGACTGGGCGGTGTAGCCGGCCTCGGCCGCCGCCTCGGCGGCCGACTTGGCCCGGTTGGCGATCTCGTTGATGGCCGAGGCCATCTCCCGCATGACCTTGGAGGTCTTCTCCACCAGTTCGGCCTGGTGTTCCGCCCCCTTGGCGATCTGCTCGACGGTCGCGCCGATCTCCTCCGTGGAGGCGTTCATCTGCTCCGCGGAGCCGGAGAGGGCCGTCGCGGAGGCGGTGACCTTTTCCGCCGTGGCCTTCGCCTCCCGCACGATGCTCCGCAGGCTCAGCACCATCTGGTTGAAGGCCGCAGCGAGCGCGCCCAGCTCGTCGTCGGAGTGGACCGCTACGTCCTTCGTCAGGTCTCCCTCGCTCAGGACCTTGCTGGCCAGCGCCAACGCCCCGACCTCCCGGGCGATCCGGGCCGAGAGGACCTTGGCCAGGAGGGCGCCCACGAGGAGGGCCGAGAAGGCGCTGATGGCGTCCCGCGAGGGGATGTTGGGCAGGAGCACCGCGAGGCCGCCGCCCAGGGCGGCGGTGGTCGCGATCACCGCCAAAAACCCCAGCAGGATCTTGTTGCCGATGGACCCCTTCATGCGCGCACCCTCCTTGTGGCGCCGCGCGCGGCCGGGCCGGGCCGTGCGGACGCGCGCCCCGTGCGGGCGCAGCGGCCGGGCCTCGTCCCGGTGCAAATTGCGGTCACCCTAGCGTAGGCCCCCGGCGAAGTCAAGCGCGGGCGCCCCCGGGCGCCGCAGCGCCCCCGGCGCCCGAGGTACCCGCCCGCCGCCGGTAGATCCGCTCGCTGACATTCACCGGCTCGAACGCCTCCCGGGCCGGCCCCGAGAGGCCTTCCACCTTCCCCAACACCAGGATCCCCCCCGGCGTCAGGACCTCGGCGAAGGCCTGCAGGAGCTGCTGCTGGTGCGCCGGCGCCAGGTAGATGAGGACGTTCCGGGAGAGAATCAGGTCCAGGCGGCGGAACGGGGGCGGCAGGCGCAGGTCGTGGCGCTTGACGAAGACCATGCGCCGGATGGCCGGCGCGAGCCGCACCCATCCGCCCTGCTCCTCCTTGAAACAGCGCACCCGCACCTCCGGCGGCAGCCCGTCGAGCTGCCGCGCCTGGTAGCGCGCCGCCTTCGCCACCTCCAGACAGCGGCTGTCGATGTCGGTCGCGTAGATGACCGCCGTCTGGCGCAGCCCGCACGCCCGCCAGACCTCCTGGAGCAGGATGGCCAGCGTGTACGCCTCCTCGCCGGTCGCGCACCCCGCGCTCCAGGCCCGCAGCGTCCGCCGCCCGCCCTCCGCCCGCGACCGGCAGAGGTCGGGGAGGACGCTCTCCCCCAGGACCCGGAAGGTCTGGGGATTGCGGAGGAACTGGGTGACGTTGATCGTGAGCGCGTCCAGCAGCCGGGGCAGTTCCTCCGGGTCCTCCCGCAGGAGGCGGACGTAGGCCGCCAGGTCCGGCACGGCGCACGCCCGCTGCCGGACGGCCAGGCGCCGGGCGACGCACTTCTCCTTGTAGAGGCGGAGGTCCAGGCCGGCCCGCTCCTGCAGCGTCTCCTCGAGCGCGGCCCACGCGAGGTCCTCCTCGCCCATCGGCTTCCCCTACCCCAGCATCCGGCACAGGGTCTCCACCACATTCGGGTCGAAGCCCCGCCCGGCCTCCTCCCGGAGGAGGGCTAACGCCCGCGCCACGGAGAGCGCCCGCCGGTACGGCCGGTCCGTGGTCAGGGCGTCGAAGACGTCCGCCACGGCGATGATCCGGGCGAGGAGCGGGATCCCCTCTCCCCGAAGCCCGTCCGGGTAGCCGGTCCCGTCAAAGCGCTCCTGATGGCACCGGATGCAGGGCCGGACCTGCTGCAGGAAGTCCACCTCCGCGACGATCTGCTCCCCCACGATCGGGTGGGACCGGATGTGCGCGCGCTCGGGGTCGGTGAGCGGCCCCGGCTTGTTCAGGACCTCCGAGCGGATCCCGATCTTGCCGATGTCATGGAGGGTCGCCCCGAACTGGAGCGTCCGCAGCTCCCCCGGAGCCAGACCCAACTCCTCCCCCAGGGCCAGGGCGTACTGGGTCACCCGCTGGACGTGCCCCTTGGTGTAGGGGTCCTTGGCCTCGATGGCCTCCGCCAGGGCCTGGACGGTGTCAAAGACTCCCTTGCTCAGGAACGCGAGGAGGGGCTGCCGCTCCAGCCCCTGGCCGACCAGGGAGGTCAGAGCCGAGAAGAAGGCCCGCTCCGCCTCCCCGAAGGGAGAGCGGACGCGGCCGCCCAGGCAGCAGAGGGCGGCGATGACGATGCGTTCCTGCGATCGGACCGGGATCGCGACGAGGCTGCGGACAGGCGGGCCCTCCGCCGCCCGGCGGAAGACCTCAGCCGGCTCGGTCGAGGCGAGGAAGACCGGGAGCCCCTGACGGAGGAGCTGCCCGAGGAGGCCCCCGGCGGCGGCGGCCGGGAGGCCGGCGGCGGCCTCCGGCGACAGGCCCCGGCTGGCCAGGAGGGTCATGTCCGTCCCCCCGGAGCCCAGCCCCAGGATGGCCAACGCCTCCTCCCGGACCTCGGTGGCGAGCAGGTCCAGGATGGCCTGGAGCATCGAAGCCGGCTCCTGCCAGGGCTCGCGGACGAGTTCGCTGACCGCCCCGAGGAGGGCGAGGCGGGCCGCCTCCCGGTTCCGGCTAGCCCGCCCGAGCCGCCAGCGGCTCTCGTCCGTCCTGACCCTGGAGGGGGACCGGAGGGATTGGCTCTTCGCCGGGACCCGGCTGACGGTGAGGAGAAAGCCGCTCACTGCCCCGTCCGGCCGCCGCAGGGGCGCCAGGGAAACGCCCCCCGCGAAGGGACTGCCGCCGTCGCCGCGCCGCCGCGGGGTCAGGTGAACGGCCACTTCCCGCTCGAGGGCGTGGCGCGCGGCGGCGCGAACGGGCAGCCCCCGGAACTCGGGCATTGCTCCATGTAGCCGTTCCAGGCCCGCACGACCAAGTCCCGGTCGAGGAGGGCCATGCAGAGGGGGAAGCGGTCCACGATACCCGGATGGTATTCGTCCATACCGCCCCGCCGTCAGCCCAGGCCAGACCGGTGAAGGAGGAGGGGAAGGGGAAGAAGGTCCGGCTAACACCTTGACAATACGGAACTTTTTCCCTTTGCGCCTCCCCGAGAAACGTGCTAAATATCTGAAGACAAACGACGCCTAACCCGCGCGGAGGGGTGCAATTCCCGGACCACCCCCCTCCCCCTGAGGAGACAGCACCCCGCTAGGTGGCCTTGGACCAACCCGGCTTACAATACACGCTTACGCTCCTCTTCCTCCTGGGGCTCTCCGCGGGGCTCTCCGCGGCGGAGACGGCCCTCTTCTCCCTCACGGCCGAGCAGGTGGCCACGCTGGCGGGCCGCTCCCCAAGGGCCGGGATTCGCCTAGAGGGCCTCCTCTCCCGCCCGCGCCGGACGCTCCTCACCCTGCGGCTCTGCGACACGCTGATCAATCTGGCCTCCGCCGCGACGGCGCTCGGACTGGCGGCGTCTCTCGCCCCCGGCCGGGCCTGGCTCGGCCCCCTGCTTCTCGCCCCCGTCCTCGTCCTCCTGGGGGAACTGTTCCCCCGCTTCGCCGCCGCGGCGCGGCCGCTGCCGCTCGCCCGGGCCGTGGCCCTCCCCCTGAGCCTCCTGGTGGCCGCCCTGACCCCCCTCCGCCGCCTCCTGCGGGCAGCGGCGGAGACCCTGCTCCGGCGGGCCGGGGTGGCGGGCGGGCCGGGCGTGACGGAGGAGGAGGTCCGCGGGTTGCTCGAGGCCGGCACCGCGGCCGGGGTGATGGCTCCGGGGGAACGGGACATGATCCGGCGGGCCCTGGCTTTCGGCCAGGCCCGGGTGCGCGACGTGATGACCCAGCGCGCCGACATGTTCTGCCTCGAGGCCTCCCTCTCCCTCCCCGAGGCCGTGGCGGCCGTCCGGCGGGCCAACTTCTCCCGCGTTCCGGTCTACCAGGAGTCCCTCGACCGGATCGTGGGGATCCTCCACGCGCGCGACCTGCTCAGGGCGGCCGCCTCCGGGGCGGCGCCTCCCCTCACCGGGATCCTGCGCCCGGCCCTCTTCGTGCCCGAGACCAAGCGCGCGGAGGACCTGCTGGCCGAGTTCCGCCGGCGCCGCCGGCACATGGCGATCGTGGTGGACGAGTACGGGGGGACGGCGGGACTCGTCACCCTGGAGGACGTCCTGGAGGAACTGGTCGGGGAGATCAGCGACGAGTTCGACGAGGCGGTTCGGGGCGTGACCGCCCTCGGCCGGGGCCGCGCGCGGATCCCTGCGGGGATGAGCATCGCGGAGTTCAACGAGCGGTTCGGCGCGAGCCTTCCCAGCGACGGGATCCAGACCGTGGGGGGCTTCGTCTTCGATCGGCTGGGGAAGCTCCCTGGGCGCGGGGACGCCGTCCGGTTCGGCCCCTTCCGTTTCGTCGTGGAGATGGTCCGGGGGGCGCGGCTGACGGAACTCATCGTCGAGCGCGCGGAGGAGGCGGGCCATGAATGAGTGGGGCCTCTCCCTCCTCCTGCTCGCGACCGGGGCCTGCCTCCAGGCCTTCTTCGCCGGGTGCGAACTCGCCCTCGCCGGGAGCTCCCTCCCGGAACTCCGGCGGCAGGCGGCCAGCGGGTCGTGGAAGGCCCGCCAGGCCGTGGCCTTCCTAGAGGCGCCGGAGCGGTTCCTCACGGCCACGCTGGTGGGGAACACGGCCGCGCTGGTCCTGAGCGGGAGCGGGGCGGCCCTCCTGGGCGCCCGCCTCGGCGGCGCGGCGGGTGCCTTCGCGGCGGTCCTCCTCCTCGGGCCGGTCCTGACCGTGCTGGCCGACCTCGTGCCCCGCGCCCTCTGCGAGGCCCGGGCGGAGCGGCTCGCCCCCCTGCTGGCCCCCGCCCTCACCGCCGCTTCGCGCGTCCTCGCCCCCCTGACGGCGCTGGCCCGGCGGGGAGCCGCCGCGCTCCTCACGGTGCTCCGCCTCGAGCGGAGCGGGCGGAGCCCGTTCCTCAGCCGGGAGGACATCCGGGTCCTTCTGGGGCAGGGAGGGCCCGGCCAGTCGGCGGGCGCGGGGACGCGCCCCCTGATCGACCGGGTTTTCGCATTCGGGGAGCGGCCGGTCCGGGAGGCCATGGTCCCCCTGGTGGACGTCGTGGCCCTCCCGGTCGAGGCGACCGTGGCCGACGCGCTGGCGGTCGCCCAGACACACCCGTACAACCGCATCCCGCTCTACGAGGAGCGAGTAGACCGCCTGACCGGCTTCCTCCATACCCTGGACCTGCTCGGCGCGGACCCCTCGACTCCCGTTCGGCTCCACCTCCGTCCGGCCCCCTACGTCCCGGAGAACCGCCGGCTGGACGACGTGCTCCGGGACTTGCAGCGGGCGCGGACCCAGATGGCGATGGTGGTGGACGAGTACGGAGGGGTCGTCGGGATCGTGACGATGGAGGATCTGCTGGAGGAACTGGTCGGGGAGATCGAGGGGGAGGACGAGGACGCGTCCCCCGCCGTCCGCCGGCTCCCGGACGGGGGCTGGCTCGTGGACGCCCGCGTGGAAGTCGAGCGGCTGAATGAAGAGACCGGGCTCCAGGTGCCGAAGGGGGACTACGAAACGGTGGGCGGCTACCTCCTCGCCCTGCTGCAGAAGGTCCCGCAGCCCGGCGAGGAGGTCACGGCCGAGGGCATCCACTTCCTGGTGACCGAGGCGGACCGCCGGAGCATCCTGAAGGTCAAGGTCCGCCGCGCCCCACCCCGCCGCCCGGCCTAATACAAACGACAGAATCAACGTGACGAAGTCCGGGTCCTGTCGCCGGCGCCGCCCCGGCCCCCGGCCCCGGTGGGGAACCCTCCCGTGGTTCCCCCCATCGGCCAGCGGCCGATGGGACCCCCCTCCGCTACGGGGGCC
>JACPAU010000208.1 GCA_016180705.1 Candidatus Methylomirabilota bacterium | reverse complement strand
GACCGGGGCGGCTTCGAGGATGCGCCGCCGCCCTTCCAGAGCCACCCCAACCGCCTGGCCATTTTCAGCAAGCACCCGGTGGCCCAGTTCGGCTGCACCGGCTGCCACGAGGGGCAGGGAACGGCCCTGGAGGTGGCGCTGGCACACCGGCCCAAGAAGTACTGGGAACGGCCGCTGCTGAAGGCCGAGATGACCCAGGCCACCTGCCTCCGCTGCCACCGTGGGCAGACCGAGTGGGTGATGGCGGTGCCAACCCCGGCGGCACCAGCCCCGGCCGCGCCGGCGGCCGGGGAGGCCCAGGCGGCAGAAGTCCAGCCGGCGGCCCTGGTGGACCTGGCCCCGGCCCTCTCCCGGGGGATCCTGCTCCTGGAGACGCTCGGCTGCTTCGGGTGCCACAACATCAGGGGGTACGAGACGGCGGAGAAGGTGGGGCCGGACCTCACCCGGATTGGGGCGAAGGTTCAGCCGGCCTGGCTCGTCCGCTGGATCCAGAAGCCTGAGGGCTATCTCCCCCACACCCGGATGCCCTCCTTCGGCCTCAGCGAGAAGGAGGCCACGGCCATCGCGGCCTACCTCCTGAAGCACTCGGAGCCGGCACCACGGGCGCCCGGGACCTATTCCCCGGCGGCGCCGGCCGCCCGCGGCCGAGAGCTCTTCCAGCAGGCCGGCTGCTACGGCTGCCACCAGCTCCGGGGGCTGGACGGCGAGGCGAAGCCGAGCACCTTTTCCGCCCAGGTGCAGCGGGACTTCGCCCCCGACCTCAGCCAGGTGGCCACCAAGGTGAGCGGGCCAGGGTGGCTCTTCGCGTGGCTGAAGGACCCGAAGGCCTTCCGGCCGACGACGCCGATGCCGAGCCTGCGTTTGAGCGATGCCGAAGCCAGCGCCCTGGCCAACTTCCTCCTGACCCTGGGGAAGCGGGAGCCCATCCCGCCGGGCCTCCAGGCCGAGCTGGCCAATCCGGAGGTGATCGAGGAAGGCCGTCGGCTCATCGGGAAGCGGGGCTGCTTCGGCTGCCACGAGATCCGCGGGTTCGAGAAGGCGGAGAAGATCGCCCCCGACCTCTCGAACTTTGCCAACAAGCGTCTGCTGGAGCTCTTCTTCGGCGACGCCACGCACGTTCCAGAGACCTGGGAGGACTACACCTTCTGGAAACTCAAGCAGCCGGACATCTACGCGACCGAGCGGATCGAGCAGATCATGCCCAACTTCCGGCTGAGCGACGAGCAGCCGCCGCCTCGTCCGGAAGTACAACTGCGTCGGCTGCCACGTCCTGGAGGGCAGGGGCGGGGACATCCAGGCGCGCTTCGCCAGCCCGGCGGCTGCCCCGCCTCCGCTCATCCTGAGGAACGGGCTGCTGAGCGAGGGGGAGAAGGTCCAGACTCCCTGGCTGTACGAGTTCCTCATCCAGCCGACGCCGATCCGGCCGTGGCTCGCCGTCCGAATGCCCACGTTCCCCTTCGCGTCCAACGAGGTAGCGACGCTGGTCGGCTACTTCCACGGGCAGGCCGCCCTGCCCTTCCCGACGCCGCTGACCTACGTCGGGCCCCTCGACCAGACCCTGGTGGCGGCGGGACGGCGGCTGGTCTCGAAGGACTACTTCGACTGTTTCTCCTGCCACCAGCAGGGGGAGCGGAAGCCCGAGGGGCCGCCGGAGGGGTGGGCCCCCGACCTGGCGCTGGCCCGGCGGCGGCTGCGGCCGGAGTGGATGGGGAAGTGGATCACCGACCCCCAGAAGGTCCAGCCGGGGACGAAGATGCCGAACTTCTATCCCGGGGGGCCGGATGATATCCTCGGGGGAGATGAGAAAAGGCAGATCGCAGCCCTGGTTGAATTTATCCTGAGTCTCGGGCGGTGAGCCCGAGCGCCCACCGAGCGCAGTGCCCGGCGGGACCCGAGGGGAAGGAGTGAGAGCATGAAGCGGATCGCGACGGTCCTCCTGGGAGCGGCGGTGGCCCTCGGCCCCTCTCTGTCCGGGGCCGCCTATCAGGCGGCCGAGGTCAAGGACGGGGGCAGCATCAGCGGGACGGTCAAGTTGAACGGCACCCCGCCGCCGGTCAAGGCCATCGAGGTGACGAAGGACAAGGAGGTCTGCGGGAAGGGCGGGAAGCTGGTGGACGAGTCCCTGCTGGTCGGGCCGAAGGGCGGGGTCCAGTACGCTGTGGTCTCCATCACCGACATCGCCAAGGGGAAGAAGTGGGCCAGCGAGAAGTTCACCTTCGACCAGAAGAACTGCCACTTTGTTCCCCACGTCCTGGTGGTGAAGACCGGCGCCACCGTGGACATCCTGAACTCGGACGGGATCCTGCATAACATCCACACCTTCAGCACCAAGAACGCGGCCTTCAACGTGGCGATGCCCAAGTTCAAGAAGAAAATCGAGAAGACCTTCGCGGCGCCGGAGATCGTCAGGACCGCCTGTGACGCTCACGCCTGGATGGCCGGGTGGATCGTGGTCTCCGAGTCGCCCTACGCGGTTGTGACCGACGCCGACGGGAATTTCAAGCTGGAGAACGTGCCCCCCGGGAACTACAAGGTGGAGGTCTGGCACGAGAAGCTGGGGAAGGTGGTCAAGGAGGTCACGGTCAAGGCGAAGGAGGAGACGAAGCTGGGCGTCGAGCTGGCCCTCAAGTAGCGCGGCATCTTTGGAGTTGACTTCCCGCCCCGCTCCCGACTAGACTTCCGCGGAATTCGGAGGCACGGGGAGCGGTACCGGACGGGGATCGGGGCATGCTGGAGTGGTGGCTCCCGCCGAACGTCTCGACCTACGGGGAAGACATCGACTTCCTCTTCCACCTGATCTACTACATCACGGGGGTCAGCTTCCTCCTGGTCGCGGGCGCGATGGTGGCGTTCCTCGTCCTGTACCGGCACCGCGAGGGCCGGCGGGCGACCTACATCCATGGGCACACGACCCTCGAGATCATCTGGACGATCGTGCCGGCCCTGATCCTGGTGGTCCTTTCGTTCCTGAGCCAGGCCACCTGGGGGAGCGTGAAGGGGCACCTTCCGCCCAGCCAGCACCGGGTCCGGGTGACCGCGAAGCAGTTCAACTGGGAGATGCGCTACCCGGGTCCGGGCGGGCAGTTCGGAACGGCCGACGACCTCACCCTGGACAACGAGCTGCACGTCCCGGTGGACCAGGTCATCCGGGTCAGCCTCACCTCCCGCGATGTCATCCACAGCTTCTTCCTGCCGAACCTGCGCCTGAAGCAGGACACCCTCCCGGGCCGGCAGATCGAGGCCTGGTTCGAGGCAACCAAGCCCGGCCGGTACGAGATCCCGTGCGCGGAGTTGTGCGGGTTCGGCCACTCCGGGATGAAGGGCTGGCTGACCGTCCATACGCCCGAGGAATACGCGCGGTGGGTCAAGGAGCGCTGGCCGTCGTCCTGAGGACGGGACGGGGGCGGCGCGCGCGAGCCGGCGGACCTCCCGCGGGGGAAAGGGTACGCGATGAGTGAGGCCAGGGTTGGCACGGCACCGCACGCCGCCGAGGTCCACCACGAGCCCCTGGGCTTCTGGCGGACGTATATCTTCTCGACCGACCACAAGATGATCGGCCGGCAGTTCCTCTTCCTGGGCCTCTTCATGATGATCCTGGGCGGGCTGATGGCCCTCCTCATCCGGTGGCAGCTCGCCTGGCCCGAGACGGCGGTCCCCGGCTTCGGGTGGGTGCCGGAACCCTACATGTACGAGGGGATCATTCCCCCCGAGACCTACAACATGCTCTTCACGATGCACGCCACCCTGATGATCTTTTTCGTCATCATGCCCATCCTGGTGGGGTGCTTCGGGAACTTCCTGATCCCCCTGATGATCGGCGCCCGGGACATGGCCTTCCCGGTCCTGAACATGCTCTCCTTCTGGGTCGGGGCGGTGGCGGGGGTAGTGATCCTGATCGGGTTCTTCGTGCCCGGAGGGCACGCGGCCGGCGGCTGGACCGCCTACGCCCCGCTCACCGCGAAGACGATCTACACCGGCGTGGACTGGGGGCAGAACCTCTGGTGCATCAGCCTGATCATCCTGGGCATCTCCTCCCTGATGGGCTCGATCAACTACATCACCACGGTGATCAACATGCGGGCGCCCGGCATGGCCTGGTTCCGGCTCCCGCTGGTGATCTGGTCCCTCTTCATCGTGGCGATCCTCCTCCTGCTGGCCCTGCCGGTGCTGACCTCGGCGTTAGCGATGCTCCTCTTCGACCGGATGGTCGGGACGAGCTTCTTCCTCCCGGCCGGCGGCGGGGAGCCGCTCCTCTGGCAGCACCTGTTCTGGTTCTTCGGCCACCCGGAGGTCTACGTCCTGATCCTCCCGGCGATGGGGATCACGTCGGAGATCCTGCCGGTCTTCGCCCGCAAGCCGGTCTTCGGCTACCGGGCCATGGCCTTCTCCATGATCGGCATC
>JACPAU010000207.1 GCA_016180705.1 Candidatus Methylomirabilota bacterium | reverse complement strand
GAAAATCAATCGCTTAGCAATTCAGAGCCCGCATGAGCTCGCCGGTGGCCGGTACCGGGAGCCGGTGAAACCGAGCCGCGTCCCCTGCCCTGGATTCGTTCCGCTGTTCCTTTGACGGAGGCCCCGCGGAAAGGGATTCGGCAGGGGCCGGCCTCCTCGACAAGAATCTGGGGTTTCGGTATATTGGGGGGCCTCCGGGGGGTTAGCTCAGTTGGGAGAGCGCCGCGTTCGCAACGCGGAGGTCGGGGGTTCGAATCCCCTACCCTCCACCAAACGCAAGAGTGTCGAGAACTCGTTTGTTCTCGTTCCTCCCCCTTTACTGAACCGCATGAAGGCAAAGCACTGCAGGCGCACCCACCTGCGCCCCATCCTCGACCGCGGCCCAGCCGACCATAGGGCAGCTGAACTGGCGCCCCTTCCAGGATAGCCCTCCACCCGCCAGCCTGCGCCGGGTGATCAGCATCGCTCCCCTCCAAGGGCTCTGTGGCATCCTGGCGGGAAGGTCCCAGCGCCAATGCGGGGCGTGCGGGGGGAGGCTCCCGGGCCCGTGGCCGGGGGGGGGCGGCCCCCCCCGCAGTGGGTGGGGGGGGAAAAAATTTTTGCCTTGACAGCGATGGGGTGAAAGTATAAATGAGAGTAAAAAGGTCTTAATACCCCATGAAGCTCAGTCGCGAGACCGATTATGGCCTCCAGGGTCTGATCTTCCTGGCCAAACAGCGCCGGGAGCGGCCCGTGGGCCTGGACGACATCGCCAAGACCCAGCGTCTCCCGCGGAGCTTTCTGGCGAAGACCTTCCAGAAATTCGCGCGGCACGGACTCGTCGCTTCCTTCCGGGGGGCGGACGGGGGCTTCATGCTGGCGCGCCCGCCGGCAGCGATGACGCTCCGGGAGATCGTCGAGGCCGTGGAAGGACCAGACCTCTTCGACCGGTGCGTCTTCTGGAGTGACCGGTGCGCGGACGAGAACCCCTGCCCGCTTCATCCGCGGTGGAGGCTCCTCAAGGGTCGGTTTGTCAAGCTCTTCGAGGAGACGACGCTCGAGGAGCTGGCGAAACGGCCGCGCGTGCGGAGGCCGGCGCGGCGGCCGTGAGTCTTTTTTTGGGGGCAATTTAGGTGTAAAAAGACCTGAATAACCCTCTATGCCCGGGGCGGGTTACAGCGCCCCCGGCCCGCGCGCGCCGCCGGCGCTGCGGGGCCGCGTAGGGGGGAGCGGAGCAATCCGGGCGGCAGGCCGGGACGGGAGGAAGAACCGATGGTGAGGCGACGGTCGGGGGTAGCCTCCTTTCTCGCCGCAGCGGTGGCCCTGGGTGTGACGCTGGCGGGGTGCGCCGCCCCGCAGGAGGCCGCGCATACGGCCGGCAGGCCGGCGGCGCCGGAGCGCCCGGCGGAGGCGGCCGGCGGACCTCTGGCGGTCTCGCTGACGCCCGCAGCGATTCGGACCCTCTCTCCCGAGCTGCTCGCTCTCGGCAAGCGCGTGTACGAGAAGCAGTGCGTCGCCTGCCACGGCGCCGACGGCCGGGGCGAGGGGGAGGCCGCGTACCTCCTGTACCCGAAGCCCCGCGACTTCGCGGGAGGCAAGTACGCGCTGGTCTCCACCTGGGACCGGGTCCCCACAGACGAGGACCTCTTCCGGACAATCTCGCGCGGCATGCCGGGCTCGGCCATGCCATCGTGGGGGCACCTGCCCGAGGAGGAGCGCTGGGGCCTGGTTCACTACGTGAAGGGCTTCGCCGAGAAGCCTCTGGAGGTGCGGCCGGCGGCGGACCCCAAGGGCGAGGGACAGGCGGGCACGGGCCTCGTCCGGGTGCCGCCCGAGCCTCCCTTCACCGCCGAGGCCAGGACCCGGGCCCTGGAGCTCTATGCCGATGCATGCGCCTCCTGCCACGGGAAGACCGGCAAGGGGGACGGCGCGCAGGACCAGCAGGACGACAAGGGCTACCCGACCCGGCCGCGGGACCTGACGCTCGGGGTCTTCAAGGGCAGCCCTGAGCCGGCACAGCTTTACCGCCGCATCGTGGCCGGGATGCCCGGCACGCCCATGCCCATGAGCGACTGGGCCTACGGCGAGGATGCCTGGCACCTGGTCCACCTCATTCGCTCCTGGTCCAGCGACGAGCAGCGCGCCCGCGCCGAGATGCGGAAGTTCCAGATCGTCGCGCGGCGCGTCGAGAGCGTCCCGGACCATCCGGACTCGGGCGACTGGCGACTGGCGGTGCCGGTCAACCTCCACCTGATGCCGCTCTGGTGGCGAACGGACCGGCCGGAGGAGCTCACCGTGCGGGCCCTCCACGACGGAAGAGAGCTCGCCCTGCTCCTCGTCTGGTCCGATGCCACCCATGACCACACCGCCATGCGCCCCCAGGACTTCCGGGACGCCGTGGCGGCGGAGTTCTCCCTGACCCCCGATCCGCCCTTTTTCGGGATGGGAGCGAAGGGGCAGTTCGTGAACGTGTGGATGTGGAAGTCGGAGCGGCAGGCAGACCTGGAGCCGGCCTTCCAGGACCTGGACAAGGTCTACCCCAACATCGGCATCGACTCCTACCCGAACCTCCTGGTCTCGCCCCTGGAGCAACCCACGCGCCACGCCCTGACCCTGAAATCCGACCCGACCTTCGTGACCGGCTGGGGCGCCGGGAACATCGTGTCCGACCCGACGCGGGAGAGCGCGGCCGAGGACCTGGCCGCCCAGGGGTTCGGGACACTCCGCGCGCGCCCGCGGGCCGACCAGGCGGTGCACGCCCGCGGCGTCTATGCGACCGGCGCCTACCGGGTGATGTTCCGGCGGCCCCTGGCCGCGAAGGGAGAGCGGGCCGTCACGCTCACCCCCGGGGCCACGGTGCCCGTCGCCTTCGCCGTCTGGAACGGCAGTGCCGGCGACCGGGACGGCAAGAAGTCGGTGACCATCTGGCAGGACCTGCGCCTCGAGCAGTAGCGGCCCCCCTCACGGGAAGCGCCGGAGGCGGTCGGCAGGAGGGAGACGCGATCATGGCCCCTGACGCCAGGCATGAAATGCGCGGGTTGGATCGGCGCGATTTCCTGCGGTGGATCGGGCTGGGCGCCGGGGTGGCGGCCGCCGAGCTGGGTCTCCCCCTCCGGCTCCTGGCCGCCGCCGACCCGGACCAGAACCCCCTGGCCGGGTCAGTGGACCGGGCCTGGGAGCAGATCTACCGCGACCAGTACCGGTACGACCGGACCTTCG
>JACPAU010000206.1 GCA_016180705.1 Candidatus Methylomirabilota bacterium | reverse complement strand
TGGCGGTGGCGGGCGCCATCGTGGCCCTGCCCCTCCTCCTGGAGGTCCGGGCGCTGATCCGGCAGCTCCAGGGGCTCCTGGAGCGGACCGATGCCCTGGTCGAGGAGACCCGGGGGACGGTGCAGACCGCCGATCGGCTGCTCCGGGCGGCGGAGGCCGACCTCACCCCGGCCCTGCACGAGCTCAAGGAGGTCATGCGCAACGTCGGTCACGTGTCGGAGGAGGTGAGCCGGGGCGTGGAGCGCGTGGGCGGGACCCTGGAGAACCTCCGGCGCGCGAGCGAGACGGTGCGGACGACCACGGACGTGATCCGCACGGGACTGACGCCGCATCTGGTGACCGTCGTCAGCCTGGTGGCCGGGGTCAAGACGGGCACCTGGACCCTGCTGCGGCGGCTCTTGCGGAAGAAGGAGTGAGCCATGAGCAGTGAGCGTGGGATTTCGCCGTCGGCCGTCGGGCTCGCCTTCCTGCTGGGGGGGCTCCTGGGGGGCTGCCTGGGTCTGCTCTATGCCCCCGAGAGTGGGAAGCGGACGCGGGTACGCCTGCGCCGCTTCGCCGAGGAGGCGCAGGAGCGGACGGAGGAGGCCGTGCGCGACCTCCGCGATCGGGCCGAGGACCGCGTTCGGGAGTGGCAGGGCCGGGTGGACGAAGCGGTCACGGCGGGCAAGGAGTTCCTGGAGGAGAAGAAGGACCTCCTGACCGACGCCTACCAGGCGGGGAAGGAAACCTTCCGCCGGGAGAAGCAGAAGCTCTCGGGCGGGGACGACGAGCCGGCCGCCGCGCGGTGAGGCGGTCGGGTCGCCCTCAGCGCCGTCGGAATCGGCGGAAGGTGGTGCGGAGGATGGAGCGGATTTTCTCCTCTGCTTCGCCCCGCCGCCGCCAGACGAGACCGATCCGTTCCCGCAGGGTCAGGGTGGAGACGTAATAGATCCCGTCCATCTCCTCGATCGCCACCTGGCGGCCGATCCGGTAGCGGCCGGCCTGCTCGCCGTGCCCGTGGCAGAGGAAGCGCACGCCCCCCGCGAGTTCCACGAGGGCGATGGGGAGGGGCGCGGCGAAGCCCGCGGGGGGCGAGTAGAGGATGGTGTAGGAGAGGATCTCCCCGAGCGCGGGAAGCGTCTCCGGCGCCATGGGACCGCCGCAGGCCGGGCAGTGAGGCGTGGGGGGCGCCGCCACGGCGCCACAGGCGCAGCGGCTCGCCGGGATGGTGCCCGCTGGCGTCCCCACCTCTCCGGGGGTGTCCGTTGCGTCTCCCACGGCCCTCCCTCAGTCCCGCGCCAGGATCGTCACCCAGTTCATGCTGGCGAGCCCACCGATAGACTGGGCGAGTCCCACGCGGGGCTCGCGCACCTGCCGCCCTCCCGCCTCGCCCCGAAGCTGCCAGACGATCTCGACGATCTGCGCCAGGCCGCTCGCCCCCACCGGGTGGCCGCGGGCCTTGAGCCCCCCGGAGGGATTGACGGGGAGGCGCCCCTCCAGGGCCGTCTCTCCCCGCACGAGGGCCCGCACCGCTTTGCCCGCCTCCGCCAGCCCCAGGTCCTCCAGGTTGATGAGCTCGAAGGGGGTGAAGGCGTCGTGGACCTCGGCCACCTGGACGGCCGCGGGTCCGATGCCCGCCATGGCGTAGGCGCGCCGGGCCGCCTCCTGCGTGGCCCGAAAGCTGGTGAGGGAGCGGCGGTGGCGGAGCGCCACGTGATCGCTCCCCTCCCCGAGGCCGGCGACCCGCACCGGCCGCCGCTCCGCTGTGAGCACGGCGGCGGCCGCCCCGTCGGAAATGGGACAGACCTCGTAGAGGCGGAGGGGGTCGGCGATGAGGCGGCTTTCCAGGACGTCGTCCACGGTGATCTCCGCCTGGAAGTGGGCGAGCGGGTTGCGGTGGCCGTTCCGGTGGTTCTTCACCGGGATCAGCGCCAACTCCCGGCGGCTCAGGTGGTGGGTCTCGGCATAGGCCCGGGTCACGATCGCGGCGAGGGCCGGCATGGTGGCCCCGTACCGCCGCTCGGTCGGGTCGATCATCCGGCTGAGGATCTCGGCCACGCGCGGCGTCGGGAGATCGGTCATCTTCTCGCCCGCCACGACCAGGGCCGTGCGGGCGAACCCCGCCGCGATGGCGGAGGAGGCCGCGAAGAAGGCAGCGGCCCCCGAGGAGGTGCCGCTCTCCACCCGGAAGGCCGGGGTGTGGGCCCGCCCGAGGAAGGAGGCGAAGAGGGGGCCGAGCGTCCCGTCCCCGGTGAACTCCTCCGGGTTCATGGCGCCCGCGACGATGAGGTCCACCTGCTCAAGGCCGGCGTCGCGCAGGGCCTGCTGCGCGGCCTCGGCCAGGAGGGGGAGGAGGGGGGCCCCGAGGCGGCCAAAGCGGGTGCACCCCACGCCGGCAACGTAGACGGCAGGCATGTTCCCTGTCCTCCGGAGCAGCGCGGGGAATCCGAGCGCCGGGAGGCCGTCGCACCCCGCCTGGCCGAGCTGGCTCGGTTCGCTGCCTTGCACCCCCTGTGCCAAGGCGCCCTCTCTCTTCGCGGCACCGGCGGGGGGTCTCTATTCTACCCCAGCGCGGGAGACTTGCATCTCTGCCTGGGCGGTCTATGATAGGGGCGGCATCGGGGAGGCTGTACCCGTCGAGGGAGAGACGACATGGGGACGCGCGTCGAGACCGACACGATGGGGCCGATCGAGGTGCCGGCGGACCGCTACTGGGGTGCCCAGACCCAGCGGTCGCTCCAGCATTTCCGGATCGGGGGCGACCGCTTCCCGCGGGAGCTGATCCGCGCTTTCGGCCTCCTCAAGAAGGCCTGCGCGCTGGTGAACCGGGACCTGGGGCTGCTGCCGCCGGAGAAGGCCCGGGCCATCGTCCAGGCCGCGGACGAGGTGATCGCGGGCACCCTCGACGAGCACTTCCCGCTCGTCGTCTGGCAGACCGGCAGCGGGACCCAGACGAACATGAACGCCAACGAGGTCATCGCGAACCGGGCGATCGAGCTCCTCGGGGGACAGCTCGGATCGAAGAAGCCGATCCACCCCAACGACGACGTCAACAAGAGCCAGTCCTCGAACGACACCTTCCCGACCGCGATGCACATCGCCACCGTCGAGCAGCTCCAGGGGCGGCTCGTCCCGGCCGTGCGCCGCCTGCGCGACACGCTGGACGCCAAGGCGCAGGCCTTCGCGGAGATCGTGAAGATCGGGCGGACGCACCTCCAGGACGCGGT
>JACPAU010000205.1 GCA_016180705.1 Candidatus Methylomirabilota bacterium | reverse complement strand
CCGCCCCGTGAGCGCCGCGTTAGCCGCCCTCACCCTCCTCACCTGGTCCGTCCCCCTCCTGCCCCTCGGGCGCGTTCGCCCGGCCGCGACGGACTAAATTAGCCCGCGGGCCTCCCCCCTACCGGCTCCGCGCGCAGCGGAACCCGATGTTGTGGTGCCCTGCCGCAGCCCGCCGCGACACGTGCCGCCCCCGCTGCGTGGCCCGCAGGTCTTCCGGGGGCACGTCGTGGCCGCCCCCGCGGGTCCCGCGCTCGACCTCGACCGAGGCGAGGTCCTCCCGACCGTCGTCCGCCCGGTAGGGGTACGGGCGGTAGGCGCTGCTCACCCACTCCCAGACGTTGCCCGCGAGATCCAGGACGCCGAAGGGGCTGGCCCCCGCCGGGAACCGCCCGACGGGGACGGTGGCGTTCCAGGGGGCGCCGAACCGGCCGCGCGTCCGGTCGGGCGGCGCCTCCCCCCAGGGGTAGGCCCGGCCGTCCGTCCCGCGCGCCGCGTACTCCCACTCCGCCTCCGTCGGCAGGCGCTTGCCGGCCCAGGCGCAGAAGTCCCGCGCCCCAGGCCAACTCACCTCCACGACCGGGTGGTTCTCGTAGCCGGGGTCGGGGACGAACGCGCCCTCCCGGCGGTGGAGCCGCGCGTCTGCGTCGTCGTCATCGTAGAGGCGCTCCCCCCGGCTGTTGCGCACCCCCACCGCGTTCAGGAACCGGGCGAACGCCGCGTTGGTGACGGGGACCCTATCCAGGGCGAAGGGGGCGACCGTGAGTTGGTGGGCCGGGCGCTCGTCGGCCGGGCCGTCGTCCCGCCCCATCAGGAAGGTACCGCCCGGGATGCTCACCATCTCCTCCGCCCCTTCGGCACCCCCAAGCCCCGCGGCCAGCACCAACGACACCACAGCACGCAACCCCACCAGGCCAGGAGTCTTTCCCATAGGCCGCCTCCGGCAACTCTCCCCGCGCTCCAGGACCCGGCCCCAGACACGATACCCGCCTTGGCCGCCCGGGGTCCAGCGCGGAGCGCACCTGGCCGCGCCGGACCAGGAAACCTGCCATCGGTCTGATGAGACCGTGGACCCGGGTCAGGCTGGTGGGGGCGCGGCGACGGACGGCGGGCCGGCCGGGGGCCGCCTGGCCGGAAGCGTCTCGTACATCCGGACAGCCACCAGCAGGCCCGAGAGGAGGGTCAGGGCCGCGATGACGTGGATTGCCGCCCCCATCCCCACCAGGTCGGCGATGACCCCGGCGAGCAGCGCGCCGACGGCGTACCCGAGGTCGCGCCAAAGACGGTACACGCCCATGGAGGTCGCGCGCCAGGTCGGGTGGGCCACGTCCCCGATGGCGGCGAGGAGGACCGGATAGACCATCGCGGTGCCGAGGCCTTGGAGGGTGGCCCCCACGATCCAGGATTCGTAGCGGGGCAGCAGCACGGTGAGCCAGATCCCCGCCGCCTGCACGGCCATGCCCCAGGCGATGAGCCCCTTGCGCCCCCACCGGTCGCTGAGCGGTCCCGTGACGAGCTGGCAGAGCCCCCAGGTCGCCGGGTAGATGGCCTTGATCAGCCCGATCGGCGCGACGCCGAGCCCGTAGGACGCGAAGAAGAGCGGGTAGATGCCCCACGACATTCCGTCGTTGAGGTTGTTGACGAGCCCGGCCTGGCTGCACGCGGACAGAGCCCGCTCCTTCCAGGTCGTCAGGCGGAAGATCTCCCCGAGGGAGGGGCCCGCGCTCGCCGCCGCGCGGCCCGCCGGCGCCGCGGCCGCCGCCGTGGGCGCGAAGTGCCGCGCCTCGTACGTGGCGTGGGCCAGCGTATCACGCACGAAGAGGACGGAGCACACCAGGCCTGCCGCCGCGATCCCGATCCCCAGGTAAAACGGGGTGGGCCGGAGGCCGTGGGTGGCCGCGAGGTACCCGGTGAGCCAGGCGACTACGCCCACCGAGAGGTAGCCGGCGAACTCGTTCAACCCCAGCGCGAGCCCTCGGCGCGCCGGTCCCACCAGGTCCACCTTCATGATGACGGTCATGGACCAGGCGAGGGCCTGGTTGGCCCCGAGGAGAACGTTGGCCAGGTCGAACCAGATCCAGCGGTCGGCCCAGATGAGGATGAAGGGGACCGGCAGGCCGATCAGCCAGCCGAGGACCAGGACCCGTTTGCGGCCCCAGCGCTCGGAGATCCGGGCGGCGAAGAGGTTGCAGCCGGCCTTCGTGACGCCGAAGCTGACGATGAAAGAGATAATGGCCGTCTTGGAGACGAGCCCGAACTCCCGCTCGCCGATGAGCGGGACCACGGTCCGCTCCAGGCCGACCATGGCCCCGACGAAGGCGTTGACGAGGACCAGCAGTGAGAACTGGCCCAGGTTCTCCCGGAGGCCCAGGCGGATCTCGCGCGGCGCCGCGGCCATCGTCCCGTCTGGTCTAGAGGAGGCCCAGGTTCCGCTGCCGATTCAGGACGAACTCCGGGGGCTGCGGCGGGAGGTTCTCCAGCATGAACCCGACGAAGGCGTCCCGGTCGCGGCGCTGGAGGGCGGCGTTGAAGCGGCGTTCGAACCCGATGGTCGAGTGCGGCTTGCCGCTCATGTGTCGCCCGCAGGCCGAGCCGGCGAAGTGGCTGGGATAGACCTCAACCAGGTCATCCAGGGCGAGGAGGCGCCCGAAGAGGCTGTCGTACAGTTGCCCGGCCAGGCGCCCGGCGGCCTGCGCCCCGTGCAGGTCCGGCCGCCCCGCGTCCCCCACGAAGAGGGTGTCCCCGGTGAGGACGAACCAGGGGTCGGGGCTCCGGGTCTTATCGGTGACGAGGACGCAGATGCTGTCGGGGGAGTGGCCCGGGGTGTGGAGGATCCGCGCCGTGACGTTGCCCAGGTCCAGCACGTCCCCATCCTTCAGGGCCTGGGTCGGGAAGGCGGGGCGGGCTTCCTCGTGCAGACAGATTGGAGCCCCGGTCTTGGCGGCGAGCTCGCGGCAGCCCGAGAGGTGGTCCGCCTGGACATGGGTCTCCACGATGTGGGTGATGCGCATCCGCGCGCGCTCCGCCTCCTCGAGGTACTGCTCGATCTCGGGCTGTGGGTCCACCACAGCTGCCTTCCCCTTCCCTCCTCACCCGAACAGGTAGGACGCGCAGCCCTTCTCTGGGCGCAGGAACTGTCGGAAGATCACGGCTCCCTCCTCGGCGGCCGTGCCCGTGCCGCGGCGGCAGCCCGAAGATCCGCCGGGAAGCTGCT
>JACPAU010000204.1 GCA_016180705.1 Candidatus Methylomirabilota bacterium | reverse complement strand
GGAGGCGCTCGTGCAGGGCGGGGTCGAGGCGGAGGGCGACGGCGGCCTCGTCCAGGAGCGCGAGGGCGCTCCGGTACAGGACGCTTCCGCCGCCCGCCAGCGATTCCTCGCGACCCCCGCAGGCTTGACCGGTCCCGGGCGCCATGGTAGAGAAGGGCCTTCGCGCCCATCCCCAGACGTCAGACGCGAGGAGGTGCTATGGCGACCCGGAAGACGCGCGCAGCCCGGGGCCGAACGGGCCCGGCGAACACGCTCGCAGCCCGGATCCGCCGCGACCGGGGCTACACCTATCCGGAGTGGGAGCTGGCGAGCCGACTGGACCCCGCCTTCATGGAGGCCTACAACGGCCTCTACCGGCGCTCCCTCGGCACGAGCCACGCGCTCCCGCTCAAGTACCGGGAACTGGTGGCGAGCGTCCTCATCGCCTATCGGGGCGAGGAGCGCTCCCTCCTCCTGCACCTGCGCCGCGCCCGGGCGCTCGGGGCAACGGAGACCGAGATCCTGGACGCCTTCGAGGCCGCCGTCATGCCCGGCGGCGCGCTCACGCTGCTCCGGGGGCTCCGGGGGCTCGCGCGCCTGCGCGCCGAGGCGCGGCGGGCGCGATAGGCCGGCCCGCCGACGGCGGCCGCCAGCGGTCGCCTATGATACCGGCGGGCTCACAAGGGGTCAACGCCGGCCGGCGCCGGGCCGGCGCTAGAAAAACCACACCCCGGCGGCCTGGGGGCCCGCCGGGGTGTCGCGTCTTCGGCCCTAGAGGCGGGCCCAGGCTTCCACCAGTGTCCGCTTAGCGCCGGCGATGACCGCGTTCGAGGACTCCCCCGACTGCGGCCGCACCTCGAAGGCTACGATGGGGCGCCTGCCCTTCCGCAGGTAGCCGATGGTGAGCAGTTCCTTCAGGAAGCCCACGACCTCCGGGACGTCGTTCGCCCCGCCCGGCAGCCCGAAGCGGGGGTGCTGGTCCCCGTAGGCCGGGTGGCCGGCCTTGAGGACGCAGTTGCCGATGTGGATGTGGCCGATGACACCCTTCGCGGCGGCGAAGGCCTGCTTCGGGGTCTCGTGCTGCAGGGGCAGGTGGCTCAGGTCGAGCATCAGGCCGAAGTCCTTGTGCCGCTTCCGGACGGCACGCGCGACTTTCGCCCCGTCCCGGTTCGGGCCGATGAGACACTTCTTGTCAATGTCGAAATCAAACGTCTCGAGGAGCAGCCGGAGCCCCCTGGCGGCGCAGGCATCCCCGATCTCCGTCAGCGAGTCCGTGAGGCGCTGCATCGCCTCCTCGCGCCGGGCGCTCACGTTGGGACCCGAGAGGACCGCGAAGGCGGTCGCCCCCAGGCTCGCCGCCTCGTCCACGCAGGCCTTCATCCGCTCCACCGCCCGCTTCCGCTCAGCGGGATCCGGGCTGTTGAGGTTCAACTTCTCCGTGAGGAGGACCGGCTGGGCGCCGTAGCCCACCTGGACGTGGCTCTGGGCGCAGAGTTTCGCCACCGTCTCCCGGGCCGCGGGGTCCTTCACCTGGGTGACCTCGATGGCGCCGAAGAAGTCGTCCTCCAGGATCCGGCGAACGGTCTCCACCACCGGCCCCTCCCCCCGCAGGCACTCGGGGTAGGCCATGAAGTGCACGATGCCGACCGTCATCGCCGCGTGCAGGGCGTCCCGCATCTCCTCTCCTTCCGCCGCCGCCCGCCCGCGCTTACCGGCGGGTCGCGGCCGGGGCGACCGCTGCCGCCCCCTGGTAGCCCAGCTCCTGCTGGAGGGTCCGCGCCTCCTCCAGCAGCACCGGGATGAGGCGCTCCCGGTTCGCCTCCGTCAGGCGCACCGTCGGCGCGGAGATCCCCAGCGCAGCGACCACCCGCCCCGTATGGTCCCGCAGCGGGACCGCGAGGCAGGACGCCCCCTCTTCGCACTCCTCCCGGTCCAAGGCGTAGCCCTGCACCGCGACCCGGTCCAGCTCCCGCCGGAGGGCGTCCGCCTCCGTGATGGTGCTGCGGGTGAGGGGCGCGAGGGTGAGGCGCGCCAGCGTCTCCTCCCGCTCCGCCGGCGGAAGCCAGGCGAGGAGGACCTTGCCGACGGCGGTGCAGTAGAGCGGCGCCCGGTGCCCGATGCGGGAGAAGAAGCGGAGGCTCTGGGTGCTCTCGGCCTTGTCCAGATAGACCGCCTCTTCCCGGTCCATCACCACCAGGTTCGCCGTCTCCCCCGTCGTCTGGACGAGGCGCTCGAGGGCCGGGTGGACGATCCGGCGAAGATCCGCCTGCTCCAGGTACGCCTGGCCCAGGACGAACGTGCGGAGCCCCAGGGCGTACTTCCCGGTCTCGGGGTCCTGCCGGACGTAGCCCCGGCTGATGAGGGTGGCCAGGAGCCGGTGCACCGTGCTGACGTGCAGGCGGACCCGCTTGCTGAGGTCGGCGATGCCGATCGGGCGGCCCTGGGCGGCCATCGCGTCGAGGAGAGAGAGGGCGCGCACCACCGAGTGGACGACGTTCGGGCTCCCGCTCCGCTGCCGCCGCACGCCCACCTCTTCGCCGCCGCCTTCGGGTACTCCGGGCGCCCTCGCCGTGCTCGCTTGCCGCGAGGACCGCCGGCCCGGCCCCCAGGGAGGCACCGCTGTTGCCGATCCAGGAGGAACTTTCGGATCACAAAAGGGGATTTCATGCTAGCCCCAGGGCAGGAGTCCTGTCAAAGCAATTCTCCGAAAGCGTCCCGCGCGCGATGCGGGTTCGGCCCGGCGGGGCCGCGGGAAAATTGCCTTGACAAGTTTCCCTGCCTCGCCTCAGAATCCCCTTGCATCTCCTGCGAGCCTCTCCTCGCCATTTTCACGCAGGCTTAGGCAGGGCCAGGGTGCCTCGCTTGCATAGAGAACTCGGGGCCTCCGCCGTCGGAGTCCCTTGGCCGCCCAGGCAGGGATCGCTGATCCCTCGGTGGGGGGCTGGGCACACGTGACCGTACGGCACAAGGGAGAAGGAGGGCCACGGATGAAGAAACCAGACGAGGAGGGGACGCGCATGCTGAAGGAGAGCGTAGGCCGCAGGACCTTCCTGAAGGCGACGGGGGTGGCCGCGGGCGCGCTGGCCACCGGCGGACTGGCCGGGATCCTCGAGGCGCGACGCGCGCCCGCGTTCGCCCAGGGCGTGAAGCTGCACGTCCTCCGGTGGACGGATTTCATCCCCGAGGCCGACGCGGAGCTGAAGCGCCAGGCCCCCCTGGCCAGCAAGGCCCTCGGCGCGGAGGTCACCTTCGAGT
>JACPAU010000071.1:1023-4277 GCA_016180705.1 Candidatus Methylomirabilota bacterium | reverse complement strand
TACCTCCTCTCCGCCATCCCGCTCGGGGGCTACGTGAAGATGGTGGGGGAGGATCCCCGGGAGGTCCGGGTGGCGCCCGACGGGACGGCCATGGACGCCGAGGGCCGCCCCCTCGACCTGGCGGAGTCCTTCGCCCATAAGCCGGTCTGGGCCCGCGCGCTCATCATCCTGGCGGGCCCGGGCGCCAACTTCCTCCTGGCGGTCGCCATCTTCTGGATCCTCTTCGTGGCGGTCGGCCGGCCCCTCCCGGAGCCGGTCATCGGCCCGCCGACCGAGGGCTCGCCGGCCGCCGCGGCGGGGCTGAAGGAGGGGGACCGGATCCGCGCGATGGACGGAGACCCGGTCCGGAGCTGGGAGGAGGTCTTCTCCCGTCTTCAGCAGGGGCGGGGGGCCTCGATCACCCTCACCCTCGAGCGGGGAGGGGAGACCCGGACGGTGCGGGTGACCCCGGTCTCGAGGACCGTCGTGAATCACGTCCTGACGGCGCAGGTGGGGCGAGTCGCGCCGGGCTTCCCGGCGGAGGCGGCCGGCCTGACGCGCGGCGACCGGATCGTGGCCATCAACGGGGAGCCGGTGGAGACCTGGCCGGAGGTCGCCCGGCTCATCCACGCGAGCCCCGGGCGGCCCGTGACCCTCACCGTCCAGCGCGGGGAGGAGCGGCTGCAGGTGACCGTCACGCCGCGCCCGAGCCGTCCCCCCGACAACCCCGAGGGGCGGGAGATCGGCCTCATCGGCATCGAGCCGATCAACGAGTTCAAGCGCAAAGAGCAGCAGTTCTGGACCGTCGGGATCGACCCGGCCGTGGAGCGGCTGAACCCGGTCGCCGCGCTGGCGGAGGGGGTGCGCCGGACCGTTGACGTCTCGGTCACCATCCTCTGGTTTCTGGGGAAGCTCCTGCAGGGCGCCCTGCCGCGGGACACCATCGGGGGCCCGCTGACCATCGTCGTGCTGGCCGGGGAGCAGGCCCAGCAGGGCTTCGTGTCCCTCGCCACCTTCACCGCGGCCATCTCCATCAACCTGGCCATCCTGAACCTCCTGCCGATCCCGATCCTGGACGGCGGGCACCTCCTCTTCGCCGCCATCGAGGCGATCCGGGGGGAGCCGGTCAGCGTCCGCCGCCGGGAGATGGCGCAGAAGGTCGGCCTGGTGCTGTTGGTGGCAATCATGGTCTTCGCCCTCTACAACGACATCTTCCGGGTCTTCGGCCCGTAGCCTCATCGCCCGCGAGGACGCCATGGCTGGACGCGCGACACAACCGATCATCCGGCGGAAGACGCGGCAGATCCAGGTCGGCGCGGTCAAGGTCGGCGGGGATGCTCCCATCTCCGTCCAGTCCATGACCAAGACCGACACCCGGGACGTGGCCGCCACCGTGGACGCGATCTGGGCGCTGGAGGCGGCCGGCTGCGAGATCGTCCGCCTGGCCGTCCCGGATGCCGACGCGGCGGCCGCCCTCCCGGCCATCCGGCGGCAGATCCGGATCCCCCTCATCTCCGACATCCACTTCGACTACCGGCTGGCCCTGAAGGCCCTCGAGGCCGGGGTGGACTGCCTGCGCCTGAACCCGGGGAACATCGGCGGGAAGCAGCGGGTCATGGAGGTGGTCCGGGCGGCCTCGGAGCGGAAGGTCCCGATCCGGATCGGGGTGAACGCCGGCTCTCTGGAGAAGGAGCTCCTGCGGCGCTACGGGGAGCCCACCCCCGAGGCCATGGTGGAGAGCGCCCTGAAGCACATCCGGATCCTGGAGGAGTGCCACTACCCGGAGATCAAGGTGTCCCTGAAGGCCTCCGACCCCCTCATGATGATCCAGGCCTACCGGCTGCTGGCGGGGCAGGTGGACTACCCCTTCCACCTCGGGGTGACGGAGGCCGGGACCGCCTTCGCCGGGACCATCAAGTCGGCCGTGGGGATCGGGACCCTCCTCGCCGAGGGGATCGGCGACACCATCCGGGTCTCGCTCACCGAGGACTCGGTGGAGGAGATCAAGGCCGGCTTCGAGATCCTGAAGGCCCTGGCGTTGCGGCAGCGGGGGATGAACGTGATCTCCTGCCCCTCCTGCGGCCGGGTGGAGATCGACCTGCTCGGGCTCACCAAGGAGGTGGAGAAGCGGCTGGCGGCCCTCGGCATCAACAAGGCCCTCAACGTGGCGGTCATGGGCTGCGCCGTGAACGGGCCGGGGGAAGCTCGGGGCGCCGATATCGGGATCGCCGGCGGCAACGGGGTCGGCATTCTCATCAAGAAGGGGCAGATCATCCGGAAGGTCAAGGAGGCGGAGCTGGCCGACGCCCTCGTGGAGGAGATCCAGCGGATGGCGGCCGCCGGGCTCCTGGAGGAGGCCGACCCCGGCACCGGCGTGGCGGTCACGGCCCCGAAGGCCTTCCCGCCCGACGACCCGCTCCAGGTCTTCTATTCCAACGACTGAGGCCCGCGGCCACCGCGGGGAAGGGGAGGAACCGCCGGGTTCCTCCCTTTCTGTTCCCGGCGTCTCGGGGGAAGCGATGGGCCAGTACGAGCGGCACGTCTTCGTCTGCACCCACGGGGAGACCTGCCCGCTGCAGGGCGAGACGCCGGCCTACGTCCAGTGGCTCCGGGACGCGATGCGCGCCCGGGGCCTCGCCGGCCGGATCCGGGTGAACAGGAGCGGCTGCTTCGACCAGTGCGGGAACGGCCCGATGATCGTGGTCTACCCCGAAAACGTCTGGTACTGTGGGGTGCGCTTCGAGGACCTGCCGGAGATCCTCGAGGAGCACCTGGTGCATGGCCGCCCGGTCGCGCGCCTGCGGTACGCCGCCCCGCCCGGGAAGAACAAGAACCCGGAGCGGATGCGGGCGGCCCAGGAGGCGGCGGCCCGGCGCGGGCAGGGGTAGGCGCCGCGGCAGGGAGGGCGCGGGGTGCGCTGGTCCCGATCGCTGATCCCGACCCTGAAGGAGGACCCGGCGGATGCCGAGGCCGTGAGCCACAGGCTCATGGTCCGGGGGGGCTTCGTCCGCCAGCTGGCGGCGGGGATCTACGTCTACCTCCCGCTCGGCCAGCGGGTCATGGACAGGGTGGGCGCCATCATCCGGGAGGAGATGAATCGGATCGGCGGGCAGGAGATCACCATGCCGGTGCTCCAGCCTGCCGAACTGTGGCAGCAGACCGGCCGGTGGGAGGGGATCGGCGACGAGATGTTCCGCCTGAAGGACCGGAACAAGCGGGACATGTGCCTGGGGATGACCCACGAGGAGGTCATCGCCTGGATCGCCGCCAAGGAG
>JACPAU010000071.1:0-1005 GCA_016180705.1 Candidatus Methylomirabilota bacterium | reverse complement strand
ATCGGCGACGAGATGTTCCGCCTGAAGGACCGGAACAAGCGGGACATGTGCCTGGGGATGACCCACGAGGAGGTCATCGCCTGGATCGCCGCCAAGGAGATCCGGTCCTACCGGGACCTGCCGCAGATCTGGTACCAGATCCAGGTGAAGGAGCGCGACGAGGCCCGGCCGAAGAGCGGCGTGCTGCGGACCCGGGAGTTTGTCATGAAGGACTCCTACTCCCTGGACGTGGACGCGGCGGCCCTGGACAAGGCGTACGAGCTGCACCGGCAGGCCTACTGCCGGATCTTCGACCGCTGCGGCCTCCGGTACCACGTGGTGCAGAGCGATCCCGGCATGATGGGCGGGGCCGGCTCCCACGAGTTCATGGCGCCGAGCCCGGCCGGGGAGGACCAGGTCGCCCTCTGCGAGGCGTGCGGCTACGCCGCCAACCTGGATCTGGCCACCTCCCGACCGCTCCGGCCGCCGCCACCCGCCTGGACGGGCCCGGAGGAGGTGGCGACCCCCGGCGCCCGGACCATCGAGGAGGTGGCAGCCTATCTTCACCTGGACCCCCGCCTCACCCTGAAGACCCTCATGGTGGTGGGAAAGGAGGGGCCGGTCCTCTGCTGCCTGCGGGGGGACCACATGCTGCACGAGCGGAAGCTCCACCGCGTCCTGGGGGACTTCCGGCCGGCCCACCGGGAGGAGGTGAAAGAGTACGCCGGGGTGGAGGCGGGGTTCCTGGGGCCAGCCGGGCAGCGGCTGCCCATCCTGGCCGACGAGGCCCTCCGGGAAGGGGTGTACGTGGCCGGGGCCAATAAGCCGGACACCCACGTCCGGGGGATCGTCCCGGGGAAGCACTTCCCGGCACGCTTCGTGGACCTCCGGGTGGTCCTTCCGGGGGAGGGCTGCCCCCAGTGCGGCACGCCGCTTGGCGTGGAGCGGGTCATCGAGGTGGGGAACATCTTCAAGCTGGGGACAAAGTACTCCGTCCCGCTGAAGGCGGTGTACCTGGACGAGGCG
>JACPAU010000070.1 GCA_016180705.1 Candidatus Methylomirabilota bacterium | reverse complement strand
CCTCGGCGAAACGGACCGCTTCCTCGATCTTCGCCAGGACCTCCCGCTCCAGCGCCGCGTACTCCTCGGCGCTCAGGTGCCCCTCCGCCTCCAGGCGGGTCCGGAGCGTCGCGATCGGGTCCCGGGCCCGCCAGGTCTGCTCCTCCTCCTTCCCCCGGTAGAGGACCGGGTCGGCCATCGAGTGGCCGCGGAAGCGGTAGCAAATCGCCTCGAGGAGCGTCGGTCCCTCCCCGGCCCGGGCGGCGGCGACGGCCCGGGCCGTCGCCTCCCGCATCGCGAAGACGTCCATCCCGTCCACCCGCTCCCCCGGCATGTCGTAGGCCGCCGCCTTCTTGTGGATCTCCTGGAGGGCCGAGGATTTCCTGAGCGCGGTCCCCATCCCGTAGAAGTTGTTCTCGCAGATGTAGACGACCGGGAGCTTCCAGAGGCTGGACAGGTTCAGGGCCTCGTGGAAATCCCCGATATTCGTAGCGCCGTCCCCGAAGAAGCAGAGGACCACGTTGTCCTTCCCCTGGTACTGGAAGGCGAGGGCGAGCCCTGCGGCGATGGGCAGGTGGCCGGCGACGATCGCATAGCCCCCCAGGAGGCCCACGGAGGCGTCGAAGAAGTGCATCGAGCCGCCCTTCCCCTTGCAGAGGCCGGTGGCCTTCCCGAACAGCTCGGCCATGCAGCGGCGCGGATCAGACCCCTTGGCCAGGGCGTGCCCGTGATCCCGGTAGTGGGTCACCACCAGGTCTTCCCGGCGCAGGACAGAGATCCCCCCGACGGCCACCGCTTCTTCCCCGTTGTACAGGTGCAGGAAGCCGCCGATCCGCCCCTTGGCGTACATCTCGGCGGCCTTGTCCTCGAAGGTTCGGATCAGGAGCATCTGCCGGAGGAGGTCCACCGCCGTAGCCTTGTCCACGTCGCGGGGGACCCCCTTGGCGGCGACAGCCGTCTCTGCCATGGAACGCTCCTTGGGCGCGGCGGCCGGGGTGGGCCCGCTCCCGCGAGCCGCGCGGGCGGGCGGGGCGAGCGCGCCAGCCTTGGCCCGGGGGCGGGGCCGGCGGGCCATCAGCGCGGCGCCTCCAGCAGCCGGGTTTGCCCCCGGGCGTGGTAGCTCGACCGAACCAACGGCCCGGCCTCCACCCACCGGAAGCCCAGCGCCTCTCCCTCCCGCCTCAGCGCGTCGAACTCTTCCGGCCGGTAGAACTTCGCGATAGGGACGTGTCGCGTCGAGGGCCGGAGATACTGGCCCAACGTCAGGATGTCGCACCCCGCCGCCCGCAGGTCCGCCATCGCGCTGAGCAGTTCCTCCTGCGTCTCGCCGAAGCCCAGGATGACGCCGGACTTGGTGAGCCCCTCGGGGGCCATCGCCTTCGCCCGGCGGAGCAGCTCGAGGGAGCGGCCGTACTGGGCCCCGGGGCGGACCTCCCGGTAGAGGCGCGGCACCGTCTCCATGTTGTGGTTCAGGATCTCGGGCCGCTCGGCCATCACGGCCGCGAGGGCGTCCCAGTTCCCCCGGAAGTCAGGGATGAGGACCTCGACCGTGCAGTCCGGGACTGCCTGCCGGATCTCCCGGATCGTCGCGGCGAAGATGCCCGCCCCGCCGTCCGCCAGTTCGTCCCGGTTCACCGAGGTGACGACGGCGTGCTTGAGCTCGAGCGTCTTCACCGCCTCCGCGACCCGGACGGGTTCCTCCAGGTCGAGTTCCGTGGGCCTGCCGTGGGTGACGGCGCAGAAGGCGCACTGACGGGTGCAGGTATCCCCCAGGATCATGAACGTGGCGGTGAGGTCTTCGAAGCACTCCCCGATGTTGGGGCAGTGGGCTTCCTCGCAGACCGTGTGCAGGCGGAGCGTCCGGAGGAGCCCCTTCAGGTGCATGTAGTTGGGGCCGCCCGGCGCCCGGACCTTCAGCCAGTCCGGCTTGCGGATGGGGCCGGGAACGGCGGGGGCCCGGGCGGTCCTCCAGCGGGGGGGCGTGGGATTCAGGAGGGGCAGCTCGCGCACCCGTTCCTCCCCGGCCCTCGGGGGTACCGCACGGGCCGTCCCGGGGCCTTGCAAATCATTCGCCAACGGAGCCACCGGACGGCAGGAAGGGACGTCACTTTACCACTAACATAGCGTCGGGAACGCTGTCTAGGGTAATCCCGGCGGGGAGAGCTTCAGCGGGCAGCCCGCGGCCGGTCGGCGCGGCGGACAGCCACGATCTCGGCCAGGATGCTGAGCGCGATCTCGGCCGGGGTCTCCGCCCCGATGGCGAGACCGATCGGGGCGTGGACGGCGGCCACGCGGTCCTCGGGGACACCGTGGCGCCGCAGGTGGCCCAGGACGGCCCGGACGCGGCGCCTGCTCCCGATCATCCCGATGTAGGCGAGCGGGGCGTGGATGGCGAGCTTCAGGGCCTCCTGGTCGAGCTGATGGCCCCGGGTGACCAGGACGAGGTAGGTGTCGGCGGTGAGGGGGTAGTCCCGGATCGTCGGGGGGATGCTGGCGGCGATGACCCGGTCCGCCTCGGGGAAGCGCTCCGGGCTGGCGAAAGCCGCCCGGTCGTCCAGGACGACCACCCGGAAGTCGAGGGCCTTGGCCATCCGGGCGAGGGGCACCGCGATGTGGCCCGCCCCCACGATGAGCAGCTCGGGCTCGGGGAGCACCGCCTCCACGAAGGCCTCCACGGCCGGGACGGCGCCGGCGGCGGGGAGGCGGAGGCGGCGGCTCCGGCCGGCGGCGAGGGCGTCCTTGGCGGCGGCGAGCAGCGCCTCGCCGAAGGCAGGGTCGGGGCACGGACCGAGAAGCGTCCCGTCCTCGGTGATGCCGAAGCGAGCGCCGGCGGGAACCGGGGAGGCTCCCGGCGCGGCCACAACGGTCAGCAGCGCGAACCGCCGGCGGGCGGCCAGGGCATCCCGGGCCGCGGCGACCGCCTCGGGAGCCGGCAGGCCGACGCCCGGGCGCTCGGCCGAGCTCAGGCGGTCAATGAAGATCTCCATGATCCCGCCGCAGTTGGTGGGGCTCTCGTCGTCGATCACCCCCGTGAGGTCCACCTCAGTCAGGCGCGGCTGCCCCTGCCGTAACACCCGCACCCCGTCCCAGAGGACCTGGGCCTCCCCGCAGCCGCCCCCGACGGTCCCCAGGATCCGCCCCTCGTCAAGGATGAGCATCTTCGCCCCCACCTCGCGCGGCGTGGAGCCGCGGGCGGCGATGACAGTGGCCACCGCCACCGCCTCCTGGCGCTGGAGCAGGTCCGCGAGATCCTGGTACAGCGTGCTCATGGGAGGGCTGCC
>JACPAU010000069.1 GCA_016180705.1 Candidatus Methylomirabilota bacterium | reverse complement strand
TGCTGCCGCCGTCCACCACCACGATCTCGGCGGCCGGCAGCACGCGCTGCAGTTCCTGAAGCACCTCCCGCAGTCGGGGGGCCTCGTTGAGCACCGGGACGATGACACTGATCATGGCGGGGAATGGCGGCCGGTCACGCGACGCGACTCCACCAGCGCTCCCCCGGCGGGCGGAGGGGGGACGCGGCGGCGGCGAAGTCCGTCCGGCGCCAGCGATACGGGAGATCCACGATCTCGCCGGGCACGCAGATCTTCACGAGGGCGGCAAGGGCATCCAGCAGGATGTGCCGCTGCTCCGCCACGGCGCCAGGCCGCCCGAAGGGATGGCCGAAGGGGTAGCGCAGGAAGACGGTCCGGGGCGGCCGGACCGCCTCCGTTGCGGTCCGCTGGAGGGAGACCCCCACGGTGGGGATCCCCCGCTCCTCGATGGCCCGCTGGACCAGACCCACGGTCTGGTGGCAGAGCCCTCAGGCGGGGGCCACGAGGACCACGTCGGCCCCGTCGGCCATCAGGCGGCCGGCAACCTCGGGGGCGGTCCGGGAGGCGAGCGTCGCGACGTGGCGGCCGTCGATGTGGCCCATCAGGCTGTAACACGTGGCGGTCAGGCCCCCCACGATCCCCTCCCCCACCAGCTCGCGGACCCGCTCCAGGGGCAGGACCACGTTCAGGTCCCGCTCCGCCGCCGTGTGGTCGTAGTAGTCGTGGGTAATGGTGAGCAGCTCCCGGGTGGTGTCCACGGGGAAGGCCCGGTAGGTGGGGTCGCCCTCCGGCTCCACCATGTTGAAGGGGGGCTGGTTCGTCAGATGGACCCCCGCCGTTGTCACCAGCGCCAGCCGGCACTCGGCCAGGGGCTTCCGCAGGGGCGCCCACGGGATCCCCGCGACCCGGAGGAAAGGGTAGCGCCGGGCCCAGGCCTCCCCGAGCCAGGGCAGATGCTTGAAGGCCTGAACGAGTATGCGATTCAGCAGCCCGGTCATCGCCTCGCCCTCGCCACTCCCGCGGACCGCTCAGAACCTCCCACGGGCCCGCTCCTTCGCCGGCAGGCTCTCGAGACAGGTCGTCCACCAGCCGGTCCGGATGGTCTCTACGAACTCCCCCGGAATCCCCTCCCCCTCCTTCTCGGCGGCGAGCGCCTCGTGATCGTAGGGCACCGGGATGAACTCCACGCCGACCTCCCGCCCCGCGGTCAGGAGGGCGTACCAAACGTGCGTGTTCCCGTCGTTCTCCGGCCGCCCGATCGCGCCCACGTTCACCGCCATCCGGCCGTCCGGGAGGCGCCGCTCCCACGTGATGCCGGTGTGCGTGCAGCAGAGGACGTCCGCAGCGGTTTGATCGAGGAAGCGCCGCAGGAGCGCGTCGGGCGTCGTGCTCTCCCAGAGAAACTCGTTGATGAGCCGCGGGGAGCCGTGACAGCAGTGGACGAACTGCCGGCCGACCCGGAATCGGAGCGCGCCCGGGAGGGTCCCGAGCCAGGCCTTGTTGGCCGCCGAGGTGTTCCGGAACGTGTACTGGTAGCTCAGCCGGGCGAAGTGGTTGTCCCTGGGGTCGGTATAGCCGCACTGGCAGTCGTCCCGCCCCGAGGCTAAGGAGGCGTCGTAGTTGCCCTGCATCACGATCGCCCCGGTCTTTTCGAGCAGGGGGAAGACCTTGTCCGGGTGCGGCCCGAAGGCCCCCAGGTCGCCCAAGCAGAACAGGGCCTCGGCCCCCCGGTCGGCCGCATCCGTGAGCGCCGCCGCCAGTGCCAGGTGGTTGCTGTAGATCCCGCCGAACAGCGCGACCCGCTCGTAGGGGGTCGGGCTGCTCCAGATGCGCATCGTCCCTCCTGCCGGCCGCGGGCGCCGGCCCTAGAAGTTCTTGCAGGCCATCCCGGTCTCGTAGCAGGTGACGCAGGCGTGATGGTAGAGCGGAGAGGGCGTCAGGGCCTCCCGGAGGCTACCGTCCGAGAGCTTCGCTCCCGGCAGGCCGGCCAGGATCGGACACGCATAGACACCCCCCTGCGCCACCACCCGCGTCTCGGAGCACATGAGGGTCGAGCGATCGAACCCCTCGAGCATCTCCGGGGTCAGGAGGGGCAGCTCCCCCGGCGGCTCGAGCCGGCCCATCCGGAAGACCGGGATGATCTTGATCCGGGGCTTGGCGACGCCGTGCTCGATGAGCATCCGGCGGAGCCGGGCGTACATTCCCTGCTCCGGGTCGGCCGAGCCGCCGGTCATGCTGATCTCGGAGGCGCTCACGATCGGCAGGAGCCCTCGCTGCGTGAGGAGACGGATGGCCCGCATCGCCTTGGCGAAGGCCCCCTTGCCCCGGATCCGGTCGTTTGCCGCCTCATCCACGTCATCGATGCTCACCCGCACCTCGAGCGAATAGCGGCTCGCGGCCGCGAGGGCGGCGAGCCGGTCGGCCGTCGCCTCCCGGATTCGGGTCCCGTTGGTGAGCACCGTGGCCGGGGCTACTGCCAGCGCCGCCTCGAGGAACGGGAGCATCTCCCGGTGCAGGAACGGCTCTCCCCCGGTAAAGTAGATCTCCTTCACCCCCAGCTCCTCCGCCTCCCGGATGGCGCGCAGCACGGTCCCGCCATCCAGGCTCCGGAGCCAGGGGTCCCGCGGCCCGCTGCTGTTGAAGCAGTGGGTGCAGGTCAGGTTGCACCAGGTCCCGGTCACCTGGATCCAGAGCGATGCGAGGTGAGAGAAGGGGGCTCGCAGGGGGTGGATCGGCTGGACGGCGGCATCTCCCGGGAGCGTGTCAGGCGGCATTGAGGCTCCAGTCGTAAGGCTTGAAGCGAATCCGGACCCGGCCGGCGGCGGCGGCCAGGTACCCCCGGGCCGCCGGATCGAGCAGATAGCGGAGGAGAAACGCCGGGAGGCCCCCGTACGTCTCCTCGAAGTCCCGCCGGTACCAGGAGAAGATCCGCGAGAGGACGAGGCACTGCTCTTGCGGCCGGACCTCCACCTCGGGCGAGTTCACGAAGTGGGCGGCCGCGGTGTCCAGCTCCTCGTCAATGGTCTCCCGCCGATAGGCCTCGATGGGCGGGCAGGATCGGGACCCGCAGACCAGCGCGCAGTGGATGCGGGGGTCCAGCTTCTCGACGCGGAACGCCAGCCGGGGGTCGGGCGTCGGGAAGGGAAGGCGCCCCCAGGGCGCGCGCAGCTGCCGCCGGAGCCGGTACGGCCCCCGCCGGTTCCCGCGGAGAAGCCCGTGCTCGATGTCATCCAGGCTGAAGACGTGGCCCCCCACCACGTACCGGACGCGCCGGAAGAAGGGACCGGCCTC
>JACPAU010000068.1 GCA_016180705.1 Candidatus Methylomirabilota bacterium | reverse complement strand
AGCCGTGATCTATGCGCCGCTGGCCGATGCCCCCGTCCCTCCGGACGTGGTGCTCGTCGCGGGCCGGCCCGGGCGCCTGATGCTCCTGCAGGAGGCCGCGATGCGCGCGCAGGTGGGGGTCGCGGTGGGCTTCCTCGGCCGGCCGACCTGCATGGCCCTGCCCGTCGCCCTCGCCTCCGGTGTGGTCGCGAGCACGGGATGCGTCGGCAATCGAATCTACACCGACCTGGGGGAAGACGAACTCTACGTGGCGGTCCCGGGGAAGGCCCTGGCTGCCGTGAGCCAGGAGATCGGGACCATCGCCGCCGCCAACGCGACGTTAGCCGACTACCACCGCGAGCGGCGGCAGGTCCTCGCCACGGGCTAGCCGGCCGGCGCCGGTTCGGCCACGGACCTTGACACCCTTTCCGGCCTGCGGGTATGCTGCGGGGACCGTGCGGGAGCGTGCCGCGCGGCCTTCCCCGGGGGTTCCATGTACTACCAGGATCTGGTCCTCGCCCTCGAGAGCTTCTTCGCGAAGCGGGGCTGCGTCATCCAGGAGCCCTACGACATCGAGGTCGGGGCCGGGACGATGAACCCCGCCACCTTTCTGCGGGTCCTCGGCCCCGAGCCCTGGAACGTGGCCTACGTCGAGCCGTCGCGCCGCCCGACCGACGGGCGCTACGGCGAGAACCCGAACCGCCTCCAGCACTACTACCAGTTCCAGGTGATCCTCAAGCCCTCGCCCGACGAGATCCAGGAGATCTACCTCGACTCGCTGCGGGACTTCGGGATCGACCCGTTCAAGCACGACATCCGCTTCGTGGAGGACGACTGGGAGAGCCCGACGCTCGGGGCCTGGGGATTAGGCTGGGAGGTCTGGCTCGACGGGATGGAGATCACCCAGTTCACCTACTTCCAGCAGGCGGGGGGCATTGACCTCCAGCCGGTCTCCGGCGAGCTCACCTACGGGATCGAGCGGATCGCCATGTACCTCCAGGGCGTGGACAACGTGTTCGACCTGGAGTGGACCAAGGGGGTGACCTACGGGGACGTCCACCACAAGGGCGAGGTGGAGTGGTCCATCCACAACTTCGACGAGGCGGACATCGCGCTCCAGGTGAAGCTCTTCGACCTCTACGAGGCGGAGTCGCTCCGCCTGATCGAGAAGGGGCTGGTCCTGCCGGCCTATGACTACTGCCTCAAGTGCTCCCACGCCTTCAACATCCTGGACGCGCGCGGGGCCATCAGCGTCACCGAGCGGACCCACTTCATCGGGCGGGTCCGCAACCTGGCCCGCCGCTGCGCCGAGGCGTACCTCAAGCAGCGGGAGGCCATGGGCTATCCCCTGATGAAGGCGTGGCCCCCCCCGGGCAGGCGGGCCGCCGCTGCCGCGTTCCGGCCGGCCGGCCGCGCCCGCAGGGCGCGCTAGACGCGCCGCGGGGTCGTCCCGGCCCGTCACCCTCCCCTCAGAGACCCGATGCCCGCACCGAGCCGGAGCCAGAGGCAGGCGCAGGAGCTCCTCCTGGAGATCGGGACGGAGGAGATCCCCTCCGTCTTCCTCCCGGACGCCATCCGGAACCTCGCGGGGACCGCCGAGCACCTCCTGGAGGACCAGCGTCTCCGGTTCCAGGCGGTGCGCACCTACGCCACCCCCCGCCGCCTGGTCCTGGTCGTGCAGGCCCTGGCCGCCCAGCAGGAGCAGAGCCGCCGCAAAGTGGTGGGGCCGCCCCGGGGGATCGCCTTCGACGCCGCCGGGAAGCCGACGAAGGCGGCGGAGGGCTTCGCCCGGGCGCAGGGCGTCCGGGTCGCGGACCTGAAGATCGAGCCCACCGACCGGGGCGAGTACGTGGTGGTCGAACTCGTGGACCGGGGCGCGCCCGCGCGGGATCTCCTCCCAACCCTCATCCCGCGGCTCATCACCAGCCTCTCGTTCCCCAAGATGATGCGGTGGGGGAACGCCAGCGTCCGCTTCGTCCGCCCGATCCGCTGGATCCTCTGCGTGTACGGGGGGCGGGTGGTCCCCTTCGAGATTGACGGGGTCCAGAGCGGCGCGGTTACCTACGGCCACCGGTTCCTCAGCCCCGGCCCCGCGCGGATCCGGGACTTCACCACCTATCAGCGGATGCTCGAGCGCAAGCAGGTCATCGTGGACCAGGCGCGGCGCCGGGAGATGGTCCGCGACCTGGCCGTCCGGGCCGCGGGGAAAGTGGGCGGGAAGCCGGTCCTCGACGAGGACCTGGTGGAGAGCGTGACCCACCTGGTGGAGTTCCCGAACGTCGTCTGCGGCGGCTTCGAGCGGGAGTTCCTGGAGTTGCCCCGGGAGGTCATCATCACCCCGATGCGCAAGCACCAGCGCTACTTCCCGGTGGTGGACGAGGCCGGCAACCTCCTGCCGCACTTCGTCGCGATCGCCAACATGCGGGCGCGGGACATGGGCGCCATCCAGGCGGGCAACGAGCGCGTGCTCCGGGCCCGCCTGACCGACGCCGCCTTTTACTACAAGGAGGACCGCAAGCGCCCGCTTCCGGAGCGCGTGGCCGCCCTCAAGCAGGTCATCTTCCAGGAAAAGCTGGGGACCCTCTACGACAAGACGGAGCGGGTCACGGCCCTGGCCGGGGCGATGGCGGCCGCCGTCGCCCCGGACCTCACCGAGGTCACCAAGCGGGCGGCCCGCCTCTGCAAGGCGGACCTCACCACCACCATGGTGAAGGAGTTCACGGAACTCCAGGGCGTGATGGGGCGGGAGTACGCCCGGCTGGCCGGGGAGGATCCCCGGGTCTGCCAGGCCATCGAGGAGCACTACTGGCCGCGGTTCGCCGGGGATAAGGTCCCGGCCTCGAAGGTGGGGGCGTTCGTGGCGCTGGCCGACCGCCTCGACTCTATCGTCGGGTGCTTCGGGATCGGTCTGATCCCGAGCGGCTCCGAGGACCCTTACGCGCTGCGGCGGGCCGCCACCGGCGTCGTCCAGATCCTCTGGGACGCGGGCCTCTCCCTCGACTGCACGCCCCTCATCCGGACGGCGCTCCAGGCCTTGGGGACCCGCCTTGGCCGGAAGCACGCCGAGGTCGAGCGGGACGTCGGCCAGTTCCTGACCGGCCGCCTCCTCGGGCTCATGGGGGAGCGGGGCATCCCCGCCGACGTGGCGGCGGCGGTCGTGCCGGCGGAGAAGCCCCCGGCCGATGTCCCGGACGCGGTCCGCCGCGCCCAGGCCCTCCTGGACCTGAAAACCTCGGCCGAGGACTTTCAGCAGCTGACCGTGACGCTGAAGCGGGTGATGAACATCCTGCCC
>JACPAU010000067.1 GCA_016180705.1 Candidatus Methylomirabilota bacterium | reverse complement strand
AGACCCGCCCGCGGAGCGAGATGGAACGGCGGGTCGTGGAGCGGATCGAGCGAATCCAGGGCGAGATCTGGCAGACCCTGCGCATCGCGGAATGGCAGCAAGCCTATCAGGAGGCCAAGACGGCCCTTCCGGCGAGGGCGCGGGCCTTGCTGGATCCCTTCGAAGACCTCTCCGGGCGGATCCTGCTCGGTCCCAAGGACCTGGATGCCTTCCTGGAGAAGTGGGGAGGCCTCCAGGGCAGGATTCAGCAGCTCTATCGCCGGGTGGCGGGGGAGGAAGGACCTGCCAAGCGGTGGATCGATCAGCTCTCTCACCTCCACCGAGAGGCCTGGCAGGGGACGAAGGCTCAGGAATGGCGGGAGGTTTACGCCGATCTGACGGAGAAGCTCCCGTCCAGGCTGCAGCTCCTCTATCTCAAGTTCGACGCGTTGGGGAACCGGGTCGTCTTTTCCCGCCAGGACCTGAAGGACTTCTGGGCGGGGACGCGGGCGGATCTGCACGAGAAGCGGTTCTGGAACATCCGGCCCCTGAGGCTTATCGTGGCGCTCTGGAAGGAGCTCCGGCTGACCACGGCGTTTGCCCGGGGGGTCATGGCTTCCCTCTCGGTTTCTCGCGGTCGGGTCCTGCAGAATTAACAAGGGAGATGGGAAGGCAGTCGCGCGGGTGGGAGCCGGGGGCTCGGACCGCCAGGCGACAGGCGCGGGGATGCGGGGGTTCCGCGACGCGGTGGGCCGGGAGGTCACCGTCCGCCATCCTCCGGGTCGCGTCGTCTCCCTGATCCCGAGCGTGACCGAGATCTGCTTTGCGCTGGGGGCCGGGGAGCAGCTGGTCGGGGTCACCCGGTTCTGCACAGAGCCGCCGGGCGGGGTGGCGGGGAAGGCGCGGGTCGGCGGCGAGAAGGACCCGGACCTCGACCGTATCAGGGAGCTCCGGCCCGACCTGGTCATCGCCAACGTCGAGGAGAACCGGAAGGCGGACGTCGAGGCCCTGGCCGCGGCCGGCATCCCGGTCTATGTGATCTATCCCCGGACGGTGGCCGACGGGGCCGGGCTCTTAAAGACCCTGGGAGAGTTGCTGGGTGCCCCGGGCGCCGGCCGGGCCCTCACCGCCCGCGTGGAGCGGGCCCTCGGAGAGGTGCGCCGGCTCCGGGGAGGGCGGGCGCCGGTCCGCGTCTTCTGTCCCATCTGGAAGAATCCCTGGATGGCCTGCAACGGGGACACGTACGTCCACGATGTCCTGGTCACCTGCGGCGGCGAGAACATCACGGCGGACCGTCCCGCGCGGTACCCCCGGGTCGATCTGGAGGAGGTAGCGGCCGCCGCCCCCGAGGTGATCCTCCTGCCCGATGAGCCGTTCCGGTTCGCGCCGAAGCACATCCCCCTCTTCCATGCGTTTCCGGGGATCCCGGCGGTCCGCGACGGGCGGGTCTACTGCATTGACGGGAAGTGGATCTCCTGGTACGGTCCCCGCATGGCGGAGGCCCTTCCGGCCCTGACCCGCCTGATCCTGGGGGAGTCGGAAGCGCCGGGGCGGCGGGCGGCGGCGTCCTGAGATCACGGACGGCGAGCGGGGTGCGAGGATGGGCAGGCTCGTGAAGGTGGCGCAGACGGCGGACCTGAGCCCCGGGGAGGGGATGACCGTGGATGCGGGCGGCACCCCCATCGCCCTGTTCAACGTGGATGGAGCGTTCCATGCCATCCACAACACGTGCCTGCACCGGGGCGGCCCCCTGGGTGAGGGGTTCCTGGAGGGCCAGGTCGTCACCTGTCCCTGGCACGGCTGGAAGTACGACTGCACGACCGGGGCCTCGAAAACGAATCCGGCGGCGAAGGTCCAGGTCTTTCCCGTCAAGGTCCAGGGGAGCGACATCCTCGTGGAGCTCCCCTAGCCCGCCGGCGCCCGGCGTCCGCCCGGGAGCCGGGCTCCTCGCCCCGCTCCTCCCTCCCCGGAAGGTTCCGTGCCCGGCATCGCGGCGCCCATTCTGGCGGCCCTGACCCAGTTCGCCGTCGGGGGGCTCTGGGCGCAGACGCTCGTGCCGCTGACGGGGGTGCCGCGGAGCTTCTTCGCCGTCTGCTCGCTGACCCTCCTCGCGGTGGAGGGCATCGTCCTCTGGGTGCTGGGCGCGGGCACTGACGGCCGGTGGACCGCGCTGCCCCCCCGGGGCGGCGCGTTGCTCGCGGCCGCCTTCGGTGCCTCCCTCCTCGCCTACCTGGTCGCCCTCGGCGTGGGCGGAGAGCGGGGCGTCCGGCTGGTCCGCGCGGGGGCGCTCGCGCTGGGCGGCGGGCTCCTGGCACTTCGCGCATGGGAGGGGAGGGCAGGGCTCGGGCCGCTCGGCTTTCCCCTCCTGCTCGGCAACGCGGCCCTGGGCGCGGCGCTGCCGGGGCTGGCCTTCGTCGGCATGCTCCTCGGCCACGCCTACCTGAACGCGCCGCACCTCCCCCTGCGCCTCATCGAGCGCGTCAGCCGCGCCTTCCTATGGGCGGTGCTCGCGCGGGGCGGCTATCCGATCCTGGCGGGGGTGCTGCTCTGGCTGGGGGGCGGCGCGGCCGTGGAGGGGGCGTTGGCGGGGCTCCAGGAGTATCTCCTCGTGATCATCCTGCGCCTCGGTGTCGGGGTGGGGGGGAGCCTCACCGTGGCGCTGATCATCCGGAACTGCCTGCGGCTGCCGAACGTGCAGGCCGCGACGGGGTTCTATTACGTGGCGATGCTCACCGTCTGGCTCGGGGAGGTCCTGGGCCGGTTCCTCCTGGCCCACGCGAACCTCCCCCTCTGAGGAGCGGCCGGGATGCGGCGCGGCCCGAGCCTGCCGGGCTTCCTCTTCGGGGCCGCCTGGATCGTCGTCGCCCTGGTGCTGTTCGCGACGATGGTCTCCGGCTATGCCCGGTTCTTCGGGGTGACCGGCACCCTGTTCGCGATCTCGGTCCTGCCCCTCTCGGCCCCCGCCTACCCGTTCATTGTCTGGTACCACGTCGGGGGCTTCCCGTGGCTCTGGGCGGTCGGCCTGTTGTTGGCCATCGGTATGGGCAGGGTCCTCCTCGGAGAGTGAACGAAGGCCCTGAACACAATGAGTTATTCTCTTGACAGCCTAGGAGGGCTCTCGTAACGTGAAGGGCCAAGCACTTTCGCCCCGGCAGGACTTTCCGAGAGGACGGTACGCATGGCGCTGGTTAATCACCTCCCCCCCGGGGTCCTCACGACCTCGCTCGACTGGCTCTTCAACTGGGCCCGGAAGTCCTCCCCCTGGCCCATGACCTTCGGGCTCGCCTGCTGCGCCATCGAGATGATGGCCACCGGGGCCTCC
>JACPAU010000066.1 GCA_016180705.1 Candidatus Methylomirabilota bacterium | reverse complement strand
TCAGGACGCCGGGCATGATCGGGTGGCCCGGGAAGTGCCCCGCGAAGAAGGGCTCGTTGATGGTCACGCTCTTGACGCCCACGATGCGGCGGCCCGGCGTCATCTCCAGCACCCGGTCCACCAGCAAGAAGGGGGGCCGGTGTGGGATGAGCCTCTGGATCTCATTGACGTCCATCATCGCCCTGGCTCCTCCTCGCCGGTCCGCTTCCCGCCCCCCTCGAGCCGCCGCTCCAGGTCCCGGACGCGGCGGAGCAGATCCGGCAGCCGCAACCACGCGGCCCAGATCCGCTTCGCCGTCATGTGGGGGACCGCCGGGGACCCCAGGACCATGGCACCGGCGGGCAGGTCCTCCCCGACCCCGGCCTGGGAGCCGATGACGCTCCCGTCCCCGATGCGCAGGTGCCCCACGAGCCCGGCCTGGCCGGCGATGGTCACCTGCCGCCCCACCTGCGTGCTCCCGGCGATCCCGGCCTGAGCCACGATCACGGAATCCTCCCCGACGACGACGTTGTGGGCGATCTGGACCAGGTTGTCGATCTTGGTCCCCCGCCCGATCCGCGTCGCGCCCAGCGTCGCCCGATCCACGGTGACGTTGGCCCCCACCTCCACGTCATCCTCGATGATCACCCCGCCCACCTGGGGAACCTTCTGGTACCTCCCCCGCGCATCGCGGGCGTAGCCGAAGCCATCGCCCCCTACCACCGCGCCGCTGTGCACGATCACCCGGTCCCCCACCTGGACTCCCTCGCGGATGACCACCTGAGGGTAGAGGAGGCAGGCGCGGCCGATCCGGCTCCCCCGCCCGATGTACACCTGGGGCCCGATCTGGGTCTCCTCTCCCACTGCGGCGCCGTCCTCGATGACGGCGAACGCCCCGACCGCCACGCCGGCCGCCAGGCGGGCCGTGGCCGCCACGGCGGCCTGGGGGTGGACGCCGGTCCAGCGCGGGCTTTCGGGGAAGAAGAGGCGGAGCGCGGCGGCGAAGGCGAGGTAAGGGATCTCGTGACGCAGCGCGGGGCACGGGGGGCGATCGGCCCCCGGGGCCAGGATGACGGCGGCGGCCCGCGTCGTGGCCAGATGCTGCAGGTACCGCGGATGATGGAGAAAGGTCAGGTCCCCGGGGCCCGCGGTCTCGATGGGCGCCACCCCGGTCACCTCGGCGCTCCCGTCCCCCTCAAGGGTGCACCCCAGGGCCCGGGCCAGGGCATCCAGCCGCATCTCGCGCCCCCTACTTCCGTTTGTTGAAGTCCGCCAGGATCTCGTCGGTCAGGTCCGCCCCCTGGCTGGCGTAGATGATCCCCGACTGCGCCTCGAGGATGAGCGTGTACTGGTGCTCCTTCCCGTAGGCCACGATTACCCTCCGGATCTCCCGGAGGATTTCGTTCAGCAGCTCCGTCTCCCGCTTCTGCAGGTCCCGGTTCGAGTCCTCGAACACCCGCCGGAGGTCGCGGATCTTGTGAGTGATCGCCTCCCGCCGCTCCTTCCGGGCCGCCTCGCTGAGGACGGGGCTCTGCTTCTGGAGGTCCGCCTCCAGCTTCTTGATCTCCTCCTCCCGCGCCCGGATCTCCTGCTGCTTGGCGTCCCTCTCCTTCTCCAGTTTGCCCTTGGCCTCCTTCCCCCGGCCGGATTCGTTCAGCACCTTTTGCACGTCCACGAAGCCGAGCTTCAGGGCAGTGTCCTGCCCCGCCGCGCCCCCGGCGGTCCCCAGGACCGCCAGCGCCACCAGCCCCATTCCGACCCATCTACGCCCGCTCGCTCCCATGCGCCGGCCCCCGGGGCTCCGCCCCTCAGAAGATCCTCCCCACGGTGAATTGAATCTTACTCCGCGCCTCGCCGTCGCGCGGGCTGATGTTGTACCCCCAGTCGAGCCGCATCGGTCCGAGGGGGGTGATCAGCCGGATGCCCACGCCGGCGTCGGTCCGGAAGCTCAGTTCAAACGGCTCTCCCTCTGCGAAGACGTTCCCCGCGTCGAAGAAAACTGCCCCCTTCATGCTGATCGTCTCCTGGAGGATCGGGAACTGGACCTCGGCGGTCCCGAGGAAGAACTTGTTTCCGCCGATCCGGTCGCCGGTCACCGGGTCCCGAGGGCTCACGTCCCGAAAGCTGAAGCCACGGAGGCTAAAGGGACCGCCCAGGAAGTAGCGCTCCTGGATCGGCACGCTCTTCGTGTCCCCGAAGCTCTCGACGAACCCGATGGCCCCTCGGAGAAGCCCGACGAGCTTCCAATCCTCCACGAGGGATTGGTACACGCTCCCGTCCAGTTCGAGCTTGTAGAAGTCGTTGTCGAAGTTCAGGGGCCCGCCCGCCCCTTCGGCGGTGGCCAGGACCCGGTATCCCCGCGTGGGGTCCAGGGGGCTGTCCCGGGTGTCCCGGCTCAGGCCGAGCGTCATGCTGCTCGTCGTGCTCGTGCCTTCCTGCTCCCGGATCAGGATCGAGGCGGTCGGCTCCACGTCGCTGATGGTCACTTCCTCCAGGCGGTAGGTGAGGGTGGCCCGGTTCAGGCGGAAGAAGCGGCGGCCCAGGGTGATGGTCCCGCCGGTCCGCGCCTCGTCGAAGTCGGTGAAGTCCCGCTCGCTCTTGTACAGGGCGAACCGGAGCGAGTACTCGGTGTCGAAGAGTGCCGGGTCCTCGTAGAAGATCTCGAACCGCTCGGTGCGCGTCCCCACGCTGACGTTGACCCCGATGCGCCGCCCGAGGCCGAAGAGGTTATCCTCGGTGAGGAAGAGGAGGCCGGCCACACCGGAGCCGGTGCTGAAGCCGGCCCCGACCCCGACGCGGCCCGTCGGCCTCTCCTTCATGTCCAGGTTCAGGGCCAGCCGCTCCGGGGCAGTCCCGGTCTCCGTGCCGACCCGCACCTCGTCGAAGTAGTTCAGGGCCAGCAGCCGCTGCCGGCCCCGCTGCACCTCGCGGCTGTCGAAGATCTCCCCCTCCGCCAGGTCGAACTGGCGGCGGATCACCTTGTCGTAGGTCTTCGTGTTGCCCCGGATCTCGATCCGCTCCAGGACGGCCCGCCGCCCCTCGTTGACCTCGAGGGTCAGGTCGATCGTCCTCCGCCCCTCGTCGGTCGTGGTGACCGGGACGATGTCCACGAAGACGTAGCCCTGCTCCCCGTACCGCTCCGTGAGCCGGGCGATGTCCCGCCGCAGGAGGTCCCGGCTGAACACCTTCGCCCGGGCGACCTGGAGCCCGCCCAGGATCTCTTCCTGGGTGAAGACGGTCGTCCCCGTCACGCGGACCTGGCCGACCGCGTACTGAGGTCCCTCCTGGACCCGGACGACCACCTCCAGGCGATGGTTCACGTCGTCGCGCAGGAC
>JACPAU010000065.1 GCA_016180705.1 Candidatus Methylomirabilota bacterium | reverse complement strand
CCCGTCCACCGGCGGACCTCCCCGGTCTCCAGCTGCAGGTGACAGGCCACCTTCCCGTCGGCAAGGTCGGGAGGGAGGCGCAGCCGGAGGTCGGCCGGGCCCCCGTCCCACGCGAGGAGGACCGGCTCGCACCAGCGCTGCCACAGCTGCTGGCGGCGCTCCCGCACGGCGGCGGGGACGTCGCGGAGGTCCCCCACCGGAGCCCCCAGCGCTTGGAGGACCGCCAGGAGGGCCTCCGCCGAGGCTTCCCGTCGCCGGTGGGCGATGACGTCGTAGTAGGCGGTTTCCAGGCCGTACAGGCGGGCGAGGCGACGGAGCGGCCGGAGCGGGGTCTCGCGCCCCGCCATCACCCCGACGCCTCCAGGTGCTGGAGGATCCCCCGGAGGGGCTGCTTCACCCACTCGGGGCGGTTGTTGAGCTCGTACCCCAGCTCGTAGACCGCCTTCTCCAGGATGTAGGTATCCAGGAGGGCCGCCGGCTCCTCCCGGGGCCGCGGGAGGAACGGGCCCCGGTCGGCGACCTCGAGATAGGCCCTGAGGAACGTCGAGGCGACCCACTGGTGCCAGAGACGGGCCCACGGCTCGAGGGCCGCCAGGTCTTCCGGCCGCACCGCGCCGCCGTCCACCTCCCCGAGCAGGGCAGTGTAGGCGGCATAGTGGAAGGACCGGAGCATGCCGGCGACGTCCCGCAGGGGCGAGCGCTTGAGCCGCCGCTCGCTGAGGGAGCGGGCCGGCTCGCCCTCGAAGTCAATGATCACGAAGTCCTTCCCCGTGTAGAGGACCTGCCCCAGGTGATAATCCCCGTGGACGCGGATCCGCATGGCCGTGATCTTCCGGTCGAGGATGGACCGGACGCGCTTGCGGACCTCCCCCTCCAGGTCGAGGACCTTCCGGGCGTCCTCGCCGGCCGCCTCCGGCCGCTCCCGGACGTGCCGGCGCAGGAGGGCGAAGACCTGCCCGGTCAGATTGCGCCGGGACTGGAAGAGGGAGCGCTGGTAGAGGGCCGAGAAGGGCTCGGGGGCGAAGCTCGGGTCGTTGAGATCCGACGCCAGCGCGACGTGCAGTTCGCCGGTCCGCTGGCCCAACAGCCGCGCAGCCTCCCCATAGGCGCCGACCAGCTCCTGGACCGGCGGGGGAAGCGGCTCCTCGAGCAGCGTGAGCAGCGGGCGCGGCGCCTGCAGCGCGTCCGGCGGCGGGGCGCCGTGCGCCGCCACGTGCTCGAAGTACTGACCGAGCGCGTCGAGCGTGTACCGCCAGGCGTCCCCCTGATTCGGCACGAAGCCCTGCAGGATCGCGAGCGTCATCGGCTCCCCCTGGCCCCGCCGGTATTCGAGGGCGCCGGCCACGGGGGGGATGTGGGGGAAGCGGGCCCGCTCCGTGAGGAAGGTCCCGATCTCCAGGTCCGGGTTCACCCCTTCCTCCGGGCGCCGGAAGAGCTTGAGGATCAACCGGTCCCCGTAGATGACGGACGTGTTGCTCTGCTCGGCCTTCATGAGCGCGGGGGTCAGGCGGTCCTCGGCCGGCCCCCGCACCCTCCGGAAGGCATGCGTGGGCCAGGCCAGGATCTCCCCGACGGCTCCCCGGAAGCGGCGGTGCCGCGCGATGGCCTCGAGCAGCGCGTCGCAGACGCCCGGATCCCTCAGGGCATCGAAGAGGATCCCTTCCCCGTCCTTGCCGACGAGGCGCGCCACGACCGCCTGGGGGAGGCCCTCCCGCAGCGCCTCCGCCCGCTCCGCCGGGGCGACCGCGAGCGGCAACACGTAGGTCTCGGGGTCGCCCTCCAGGTACTCGACCCGGGCCAGGGTGATGTGGGCGACCGAGGTCGAGGAAGGGAGGGGAATCGTCTCGAAGATCACGGCGGACTTGATGCGCCGCGCCTTCCCGCCGAACCATCGGCAGCCCTGCAGGTAGGCCGGGAGGAGGCTCTCCAATGCCCCCCGCCCCTCCCGCCGGAAGATGGTCTCCAGGCCCCCGGCGACCGCGAGGGTCGGCACGGCGGCCTCGGGGGCGGCAGCCGCGGCGAGCGCGGGCGCCCGCTTCGGCTCCAGGGCGAACCAGAAGAAGTTGTGCGGACCCAGCGAAACGAAGTAGGGCTGCTTGCCGATGGCGGGGAACTCGGTCCGCCCGAACAGCTCCACGGGCACCAGGCCCTCGAACGCGCCGAGGTCCAGCTCGACGTACTGGATGAAGCGGGAGAGGTTGGCCAGGACCAGGATCCGCTCTTCCTGGTACCGCCGGATGAAGGCGAGGACCTTTCGGTTCTCCGGGTTGAGGATCTCCACCGTCCCCCGCCCGAAGGCTTTGAAGCGCTTCCGGAGCGCGAGGACCCGCTTCATCCACCAGAGGGGGGAGTGGGGGTTGTTCTGCCGGGCCTCGACGTTGACCACCTCGTAGTGGTAGTCCGGGTCGATGATGATCGGCAGGTAGAGGCGCTGGGGGTTGGCCCGCGAGAATCCGGCGTTCCGGTCGGCGCTCCACTGCATCGGGGTGCGGACGCCGTTGCGGTCGCCCAGGAAGATGTTGTCCCCCATCCCGATCTCGTCCCCGTAGTAGATCACCGGCGTCCCCGGCAGAGAGAAGAGCAGGCCGTTCATCAACTCGACCTTCTTCCGGTCCTTGCCCAGCAGGGGGAAGAGCCGCCGGCGAATCCCCAGGTTGATCCGGGCCTGCCGGTCGTGCGCGTACACCCGGTACATGTAGTCCCGCTCCTCGTCCGTCACCATCTCGAGCGTCAGCTCGTCGTGGTTGCGGAGGAAGAGGGCCCACTGGCAGGCCTCCGGGATCGGGGGCGTCTGCTCCAGGATGTCAATGATGGGGAAGCGGTCCTCCATCCGGACCGCCATGAACATCCGCGGCATGAGGGGGAAGTGGAAGGCGATGTGGGATTCGTCCCCGGCGCCGAAGTAGGCGACGGCGTCCTCGGGCCACTGGTTCGCCTCGGCCAGGAGCATGCGGTCCTGGAACTTCTCGTCCACGTGCCTCCGCAACACCTTCAGGAACGCGTGGGTCTCCGGGAGGTTTTCGCAGGAGGTTCCCTCCCGCTCGTACAGGTACGGGACCGCGTCCAGCCGGAGCCCGTCCACCCCCAGGCCCAGCCAGAAGTCCACGACGTGCCGCATGGCGCGGCGGACCTCGGGGTTGTCATAGTTCAGGTCCGGCTGGTGCGCGTAGAAGCGGTGCCAGTAGTAGGCGTTGGCGGTCCGGTCCCAGGTCCAGTTGGAGGACTCGAAGTCCTTGAAGATGATCCGGGCCTCCCGGTAGCGCTCCGGGGTGTCGCTCCAGACGTAGAAGTCGCGCCAGGAGGTGCCGGGGGCCGCCCGGCGGGCCCGCTGGAACCA
>JACPAU010000038.1 GCA_016180705.1 Candidatus Methylomirabilota bacterium | reverse complement strand
ACTAGCAGGGGGCGTGCCAACTAGGCGTCAGCGCAGGAATTAACCGTTGACGCTCTTCGGGGGGGTCCCTAGAATTCTCTGGAGATGCGTCGCAAAGCGCAGCAAAAGACCAGGCGCCCCACCTCTCGGGGAGCGCGGCGTCCGGGCCGAGCCCGAGGGGAGCGGACCCGGCGGGTACGCATCCGCCCGAACGCGGCCGAGGCGGCCCGGCGGATCCTCGCGAGGCTCGAGCGCCACTACCCGGACGCCCGGATCGAACTCGCCTACGAGACCCCCCTGCAGCTCCTGGTGGCCACGATTCTCTCGGCCCAGTGCACCGACCAGCGGGTCAACCAGGTGACACGCACCCTCTTCCAGAAGTACCGGACGGCGGCGGACTTTGCCCGGGCGGATCCGGCGGTCTTGATGGCGGAGATCCGCCCGAGCGGCTTCTACCGGAACAAGGCCTGGGCCATCATCGGCTGCTGCCAGCGGCTGGTCGCCGAGCACGGCGGCGAGGTCCCGGGGACGATGGAGGCCCTGACGGCACTCCCGGGCGTCTGGCGGAAGACGGCCAACGTGGTCCTGGGCAATGCCTTCGGCAAGCCCGCGCTGGCCGTGGATACGCACGTCATCCGGGTGGCGAACCGCCTCGGCCTGACCGCCACGGACGACCCGGATAGGATCGAGCAGGACCTCTGCGCCCTGATCCCGCCGGCCCGCTGGGCCCAGGCGACCCACCTCTTCATCTTCCATGGCCGCTATACCTGCAAGGCGCTCCGGCCCCTCTGCGACCGCTGCCCCGTCTACGAGGACTGCCTCTGGCCGGCGAAACCGAAGCGGCAGGCGCCGGGGCCCGCCCTGCGACCCGCGGCCCGGGCGGTTCGGGGGTGAGCGGCGTGCCCGACGCCGGGGCGAGGTCCGGCGCGCTGCCAGGCGAGGGCGCGGCCCTCCTGGCCGCCTTCGGCGCCCGCTATCCCTTCCCGCTCGACCCCTTCCAGGAGGAGGCGATCCGGCACATCCTGGAGGGGGCCTCGGTCATCGTGTCGGCCCCCACGGGCGCCGGCAAGACCCTCATTGCGGAGTTCGCCATCACCCGGGCCTTCGCGGCCGGCACCCGCCTCGCCTACACGACCCCGCTCAAGGCGCTGAGTAACCAGAAGTTCGCCGACTTCACCCGCCAGTACGGCGCGGAGCGGGTCGGGATCCTCACCGGGGACGTGAAGGTCAACCCGCGCGCCCCCCTCGTGGTCATGACCACCGAGATCCTCCGGAACATGCTCTACACCCGGAGCCTGGAGGAGATCGGCTACGTGGTCCTGGACGAGTGCCACTACATGGGCGACGAAAGCCGGGGGACGGTGTGGGAGGAGATCATCATCAACTGCCCGCGGGAGGTTCTCCTCGTCGCCCTCTCGGCCACCGTGGGGAACATCGAGGAGATCGCCGCGTGGATCGCCTCGGTCCACGGGCCGATCCGGGTGGTCAAGCACACGACCCGGCCGGTGCCGCTCCACTACCACCTGTGCGACACGCAGGGGCACTTCGTCCCCTTGGACGGGCTCTCCCGCAGCCAGCTCTTCGAGGCCCTCCGGGGGGGCTTCGACCCCCGCCGCCTGCGCCTGACGCGCGCCCGGCCGGGCCGCCCGCGTCCCTTCGTGCGGCGGCGCCCGGCGAGCCCGCTGATGGTCATCCCGGGGCTGCGGGCCAAGCGGTGGCTTCCGGCGATCTACTTCATCTTCAGCCGGGCGGGGTGCGAAGGGGCGCTGCGCCGCTTCCTGGAGGAGGACCTCAGCCTGCTCGAGCCGCACCGGGAGCGGGAGGTGGAGGAGGCGATCGAGGCCTTTCGGGCGGAGAGCCCGACGGTCCTCTCGGAGAGCGAACTCAACGCCATGCTCTTCGAGGGCCTGCGCCGCGGCGCCGGCGTGCACCACGCCGGGATCCTGCCGGCGATCAAGCGGCTGACCGAGACCCTCTTCGAGCGGGGCCTCACGCGGGTGGTCTTCGCGACGGAGACCATGAGCCTGGGGATTCACATGCCGGCGAAGAGCGTCTTCCTCCAGAGCCTGACCAAGCGGACCGACACCGGGTTCCGGACCGTCACCCACAACGAATTGACCCAGATGGCCGGACGGGCCGGGCGCCGCGGCATCGATCCCGAGGGCAAGTGCATCGTCGCCCTGGACGGGCCCGAGGGCGTGGACGAGGCGCTGTACCTGATCCGCAGGGCTTCGGAGCCGGTGGAGAGCCGGTTCCGGATCGGCTACTCCTCCGCCGCCCTCCTCCTGCACAACTACCCCGACCCGCAGGACCTCCGGCGCAACATCGAGTCCTCCTTCGGGCAGTTCCAGAACCGCAAGCGCATCGAGGGGCTCGAGCGGGAGGTGGCGGAACTCACGGAGCGCCTCCGCCGCGGGCGGGGGGGCGTGCCCGAGTGCGGGCGGCCGGGCTGCAACCTCCTCCAGTACCGGGCGTGGCGGGAGGCGCTCGAGGCGGCGCGCACGGGGCAGGTCCGCCTGCCCGGGCGCCCCGGACGGCGGCGGGGCCCCAAGCACCGGGAGCGGCTGGCCGTGCCGCCGCGGCCCATCGGGGACCTCGGGGAGGGCATCCCCGTCCCGGACCCCTCCCGCATCCCGGACCTCCTGGCCGCCCTCTCCCAGAGCCCGTGCCACCGCTGCCCCGAACGCCCGCGGATGGAGAAGCACCTGAAGAGGCAGCACCGCGTCGCTGCGGGAATCGAGGCGCGGGAGCGGACGCTGGCGCACCTCCGCAGCAGTTACTGGGACCAGTTCTGCCGGGTCGTGGACGTGCTCAAGCACTTCCGCTACGTGCACGGCAACGCCCTCGCGAAGGAGGGGCACCTGGTCGCAGGCCTCCGGCACGACAACGAACTCTTGGTCGCGCGGGTCGTCTTCGCCGGGATCCTGGACGACCTGCCGGGAGAGGAGGTGATGAGCCTCCTCTCCTGCCTCGTGGAAGAACCCCGGGAGACGGACAGCGGGTTCGCCCGGGTCCTCCTCAAGCGGTGGCCGCACCTCAGGCAGCAGGTCCGGGCCATGGAAGATCTGGCGGGCAACGTGCTGGCTGTCCAGCAGGAGCACCGGGTGACGCTGCCGGTCTCGATGCACACCACGCTGATCGCCGCCACCTACGAGTGGGCCGCCGGGGAGGAGGACTGGGTCCATCTGGTGGAGGCCCACTACGGCGGGCACGAGGGAGACCTCATCCGCGCCTTCCGCCGGCTCATTGACCTCAGCCGCCAGCTCGTGGACGCCCCCGAGGTGGCCGAGCCGCTGCGCGCCAGCCTCTGGCAGGGGGTGAAGACCCTCGACCGGGGCATCGTCCTCGAGTCCGCCCTCATCTAG
>JACPAU010000037.1 GCA_016180705.1 Candidatus Methylomirabilota bacterium | reverse complement strand
CGCTCCAGGCGATCCGGTTCGTGAATGGGCTCGCCGACGGGGAGCCGCTGTTTGAAGGTCGGGGCCAGGATAAGCGGCCGCCTTTCCGGAAAGGGATGACGCCGACGGAGATCATGGAGTTCGCCGTGGATAGTCTCGCCGCGGCGGGCCTCGAGAAGGTTCAGGCGAGTGGGCTGCGGCCCGAGCGATTCGGGACGGCCCAGGGGTTTCGGTTCGAGATGACGTACCTCACCCGTCAAGGTCTGGAGGGGCAAGGGACCGTCGTGGGCGCCGTGGTGAACGAGAGGCTCCACCTGATCATCTACTCCGGGGCACGGGCCCATTACTACCCAAAGTACCGGGATCACGTCGAGCGTCTCATCCAATCCATCCGGTTGCAGTAAGGAGAATGCTAGTGGGGACGTATTCGCCCGGAGTGGAAAAGCCATGACGCAACTGCGCGACATCGTCCCGGGGGTGCTGTACTCGACCAGCCACGTGGGGAGCCTTCCCCAGCCGCGGGAGCTGCGGCTTTTGCGGAAGCGGATCCGCGAGGGGGACGCGAGCGCCCGGGAGGAGTACCGGGTGCTCGGCGAGCGCTTCACGAAGGAGTGGATGTCCTGGCAGGAGAAGATCGGCATTGACCTGCCGGCCGGCGGCGAGTTCCTCCGGGAGGACATGGCCGCCTACTTCGGGCAGTACTTCGGCGGGACCCTGCTCGACTTCGTCCCGTCCTACGAGAACCGCCGCTATCGCCCGGTCGAATACGCCGGCAAGGTGGCCAGCGCGCCCCCCTTCCTCCGGGAGGCGTTCCAGCGGGCGCAGTCGTACGCCTCGCGCCCGATCAAGGAGACGATCACCGGCCCGGCCACGCTGGCCGACTGGGCGGTCCTCCGGTACCCGCCCTACTACCGGGACCGGCGGCTTTTCCGCCGGGATTTGGCCCGGGCCCTCCGGGAGCAGATCGACGCGCTCGTCTCAGCCGGCATGAAGGTCCTGCAGGTGGACGAGCCGGCGCTCACCACGAAGCGGCGCTCCCTCGACGACGACCTGGGGGCGATCGCCGAGACGGTGGCGGGCCTCGAGGACCGCCTCTACCTGATCCTCCACATCTGCTACTCGACCTACGAGGCGCTCGAAGTGGCGTGGCGGGGGATCTGCGCCCTCCCCTTCCATCAGATCCACATGGAGATGGCGAACCGGAACTACGCCCTGCTGCCGCTGATCGAGCGGTACGGCCTCGGGGAGAAGGACCTGGGGCTCGGCGTGGTGGACGTGCACACCGACCGGATCGAGAGCCCGGAGGAGATCGTGGCCGGGGTGGAGCGGGTGCGGCGGATCGTGCCGGACGAGAAGATCCAGCTGCTCCCCGACTGCGGGCTGAAGGAGCGGACGGACCCGGTGGCGAAGGCCAAGCTCGAGGCCATGGTGGCCGCCGCCGGAATCCTCCGGGCGAAGTACCGGTCGGCGAGGGGATGATGCCGGACCGGAACTACTTCGCCTGGGCGGACGAGGCCTTCGACCGGCGTGCGATCTTCGACAAGCCCGAGGCCCTCCGCGGGATCCGGGTCGTGGAACTCTCCACCCTGATCCTCGGCCCGGCCACGGCGGACTACCTCGGAGAATTCGGCGCCGAGGTCATCAAGGTCGAGCTGCCCGGGACCGGGGACACGATGCGCTCCGTCTCCCCGGAGGCCTACTACTGGCGCAACCTCTGCCTCGGGTTCACCCCGGAGAACCACAACAAGTTCCACATCACGCTCGACGTGCACCACCCGGAGGGCAGCGCCCTCTTCAAGCAACTGGTGGCCCGGGCCGACGTGCTGGTGGAGAACGTGCGCCCCGGCACCATGGACGCCTGGAGGCTCGGCTATCGGCATCTGTCGGAGGTGAACCCGCGGTTGATCTATCTGGCCGCCAGCGGCTTCGGCCAGTGGGGGCCGTTCTCGGTCGGGCGCGCCTCCTACGACATCCTGGCCCAGGCGGCGAGCGGGATGGCCTACGTCGGCGGCTTCCCGGGGCGCCCGCCCCTCAAGGTCGGGATCTACCTCGGCGACTTCTTCGGCGCCACCATGAACGCGATCGCCATCCTTACGGCCCTCCACCACCGCAACAGGACCGGGAAGGGGCAGTACATCGAGTACTCCCAGGCGGAGGGCCTCATCCGGACGCTGGACTGGACCTGGCTGTTCCAGCACCTGACCGGGCAGGAGCGGGAGCGGACCGGGAACCGGGACGTGGCCGTGGCGCCCTCGGACATCTTCCGGTGCAAGGACGGCTTCGTGGCCATCGCTGCCGCGACCGACGCGGAGTTCGCCGGTCTGTGCAAGGCCATGGGGAGGCCGGGCCTGGCAATGGACAAGCGGTTCGCGACCCTGGAGGCGCGTCTCGTCCCCGGGCACAACGAGGCCCTCTGCGCCCTCATCGGCCGCTGGACCGCCGCGAAGACGAAGAAGGCCATGGACGCGGCCGGGACGCGCTTCGGCTTCGCCGCGGCCCCGGTGATGGACGCGAAGGACCATCACGGGGACCCGCACCTCCGAGCCCGCGGCTCCGTCTGGGAACTGGACGATCCGCTCTACGGGTCCATGACCGAGTACGGCCCGGCGCCGAAGCTCTCGGCCACGCCGGGCCGGATGAAGTGGGCCGCCAAGCCCGTCGGCTGGCACAACGCGTACGTCTTCCGCCGGATCCTGGGCCTCCCGGAGGAGGCCATCCGGGACCTCGAGGACAAGAAGATCATCGGTCGGTGGGCGGACCGGGTCGGGGCCAAGCCCCCCGACGACTGGAGGCCGCCGGAGGGAGCGTTCTTCTAGCCATGGCCGAGGCGCACCTGACCGAGCAACCCTGGGCCGAGTGGATTCGGGAGCGGGACGACTGGCGGGGCGCGCGGAGCAAGCCGGAGGCCCTGGACGATCTCACCGTCCTCGACCTGAGCACCGGGCACCTCGGCGGCTGCTTCTGCTCCTCGATCTTCGCGGAGTTCGGCGCGGAGGTGATCCGCGTCGAGCCGCCCGGCGGCGACGTCCTGCGCCGCTTCAGCCCCTTCGGAGTCCAGCAGAATGGGACCGGGCTCGCCTACCTGCTGGAGGGGCGCAACAAGCACCACGTCACCCTGAACCTCGCGAAGCCGGAGGGGCGCCGGCTCCTCGCCCGCCTCGCGGCCAAGGCCGACGTCCTGATCGAGACCTTCCCGGCGGGGCGGATGGACGCGTGGGGGATCGGCTACCGCCAACTCAGCGCGAAGCACCCGCGCCTCATCTACTGCGCGCTCAGCACGTACGGGCAGTTCGGCCCGAAGGCCCGGACGCACGCGGCGGAGTCCTCCTCCGACGTGACAGAGCAGGCGCTCTCCGGCGTCGTCCACGTGACGGGGGAGATGGCCTCCGG
>JACPAU010000036.1 GCA_016180705.1 Candidatus Methylomirabilota bacterium | reverse complement strand
GTCCTCCAGGACGGCACCTTCGAGCGGGTCGGCGGGACCAAGCCGATCCAGGTGGAGGTCCGGATCATCGCCGCCACCAACACGGACCTGGGCCGGGCCGTCCGGGAGCGGAAGTTCCGGGAGGACCTCTTCTTCCGCCTCAACGTCTTCCCCATCAGCATCCCGCCGCTCAGGGAGCGGACCGAAGACGTCCCGATGCTGGTGACCCACTTCGTCCACCGGTTCGCCCAGGAGATGCGGAAGGAGATCCGCGAGGTGAGCCCGGAGGCCCTGAAGGCGCTCATGGCCTACCCGTGGCCCGGCAACGTCCGGGAGCTGGAGAACTTCATCGAGCGGGCCGTCATCCTGGCCACGGGCCCGGTCCTCACCGTCCACGACTTCGCCCTGGGGCTCAAGCGCGGCCGGGGGGAGCGGGGGGAGGCCGAGTTGCCCCTCTCGGGCAGCCTCCACGAGATCAGCGGCCGCGCCTCGGCCCGGGCCGAGCGGGACCTCATCGTCCGGACCCTGCAGGTGACCGGGGGCAACAAGTCGAAGGCGGCCGAGCTGCTCCAGGTTTCCTACAAGACCCTCCTGAACAAGATCAAGGACTACGGCATCGAGTCGCCGGGCGACGACGGCTGAGGGGGCGGGCGGTGCGGGCGGTCCTCCAGCGGGTCCGGGAGGCCTCGGTGAGCCTCGACGGGCGGGAGGTGGCCGCCATCGGGCCCGGTCTCCTGGTCCTGCTCGGCGTGGGGCAGGCCGACACCGCGGAGGCCGCCCGCTGGCTGGCCGGCAAGGTGGCCGACCTCAGGATCTTCGAGGACACCGAGGGGAAGATGAACCGGTCCGTCCGCGAGGCGGGCGGGGCCGTCCTCGTGGTCTCCCAGTTCACCCTCTACGCGGACGCCCGGAAGGGGCGGCGCCCCTCCTTCACCGGCGCCGCGCCGCCGGAGGCGGCCGTCCCCCTCGTACGCGCGTTCGTGGAGGAGCTCGAGGGGCGCGGCCTCCCGGTCCAGGAGGGGGTCTTCGGCGCCCGGATGCAGGTGCGGCTGGTCAACGACGGCCCCGTCACCATCCTCCTCGACACCGCAGAGCGCTAAGGGCCGCCGCCTTCGCGGCGGTCCGGCGCACTGCGCCTCCGGGCTGTGCCCACGTGGGCCCCGCCGGCCGCCCGGGGCCCGCCGCGACGCAGCCCTGTCTGGGTATCGGGCGGAGGAGCGGCGGCCCCGGGGAAAGGCCGGCGGCCCCGACGACACCATGAGCCTGGATACGCTGGTTGACGAGTACCTCACGGCGCTGGCGGCGGAGCGGGGCGCCTCCCGCCACACGCGCGATGCCTACGCGCGGGATCTCCGCCGGTACCTCGACTTCCTCGAGGGCCGGGGCATCGGAACGGTCGCGGCCATCCGGCCGGCGCACCTGCACGCCTTCCTCGGGCACCTCCGGGAGGAGGGGCTCACGGAGCGCTCGGCGGCCCGCGCCCTCTCGGCCGTGCGGGGATGGCACCGGTTCCTCCTCGCCGCCGGCCGCGCGCGCGAGGACCCCGCCGAGCTCATCCGCCGGCCGCGCGCGCTCCGCCGGCTCCCGGGCATCCTGAGCCTCGCCGAGGTGGAGCGGCTCCTCGGCGCGCCCGACACGCACCGCCCGGCCGGCCTCCGGAATCGGGCGATGCTCGAGGTCCTCTACGCCACGGGGCTGCGGGTGAGCGAGCTCACCGGCCTCGCGCTGGGCGCGGTGAACCTCACCGCCGGCTTCGCCCGCGCCGTCGGCAAGGGAGACAGGGAGCGCGTCATCCCGGTCGGGCGCGAGGCGCTGCGGTGGCTCCGCGAGTATCTCGAGCGGGGCCGCCCGGCCCTCCTGAAGGGCCGGGAGAGCCCCGCGCTCTTCGTCGGCCGGCGCGGGGCGCCGTTGAGCCGCCAGGCCTGCTGGGCCCTCCTCAAGCGCTGCGCCAGGCAGGCCGGCATCGGGCGGGCGATCTCCCCGCACACTCTCCGCCACTCCTTCGCCACCCACCTCCTCGAGCGGGGCGCCGATCTGCGCGCCGTCCAGATGATGCTGGGGCACGCGGACCTGGGGACCACCCAGATCTACACGCACGTGGCCCGCGCCCACCTGAAGGCGGTTCACCGGCGCTTCCACCCCCGCGCCTGATCAGGCGCCCCCTGACCGGCCGCGATCGCGGCCGGTCACCTTGACCCTCTTCGAGAGCGCGTGGTATCGTGCGAAATGGTGGCCGCAGTCCCCGGGCCACCCCAGTCGAATCTCTCCCACCGGCGCGCGGAGGGAACCCCATGAGCTGCCCGACGCACCCGCTGCAGAAGGGGGTGGGCTACTGCGAGGTCTGCCGCCAGGAGGTCTGTGCCCTCTGCCTGGCAAGCGTCGCCACCCCGATGGATCTCGAGTGCCCGGGGTGCGGAAACCTGGGGACGGTCTCCCTCTTCGAGCCGCTCCGGTCGATCGGGGCGGAGTGAGGAGACCGGGCGGGCCGAGGTGAGACGGCGGGGGGTGACGGCTGCGCGGCGCCGCCGGGGCACCGCTCCGAAGCGGGGGGCGGGTGCCCCTTCCGCTTTGGGGGGCGCCCCGCGCGCCCGGGGTTCGCCCGTGGAAGGGTTGGCCCTCCTCGCCGATCCCCTCTACCGGTACATCCAGTTCACGGTTCCCCGCGACGCCGAGCCCGCCGAGCCGACCGAAAAGGCCCTCATCGACAACCCCTGGGTCCAGCGCCTCCGCTTCATCCATCAACTGCAGAGCACCTGGTGGGTCTACCCGGCCGGCGAGCACAGCCGGTTCCAGCACTCCCTCGGGACCATGCACCTGGCCGGGCGCTTCGCGGAGCAGCTCTACCCGAGCCTGGCGGAGGCGTGTCGCACGCTGCGGGGGCCCTGCCCCTCCTTCCCTCTGGTGCACGCCACGCTCCGCGCGGCGGGCCTCCTGCACGACGTGGGGCACGGGCCCTTCAGTCACTTCTTCGACGAGAACTACCTCCAGCCCCGCTTCAGCGGGCTGACCCACGAGATCCTGGGGCAGCGGATCATCGTCCGGAAGCTCGGGGGAATCCTGCGCGCCCTCCGGCGAAGCCCGGCGGGGCCCTTCGGTGGCGGCGAGCGGGTGGACCCGGGGTGGGTAGCCGTCCTGATCCGCAAGCCGGCAGGGGAGGACGGGCCGGCCGTCCCCCATTGGGTGCGGCTGTTGCGCCCCGTTTTCTCCGGCATCTACACCGCCGACAACCTGGATTACATCCAGCGGGACGCCTATATGACCGGCTTCTCCCTGGATATGGTGGACACCGAGCGGCTCCTCTTTTACACCTTCCCACCGGGCCGGCGTCCCCGTCCTCATCCGGTTCCTCCAGGCCCGGGTGGCCATGTACTCCGACGTGTACTACCACCGGACCACCCGGGCCGTGGACCTTCAGATGAGGGAGATCTTCGAGGACACCATGGCGGAGCTCCTCCCGGAGGATCCGAGGCGCCGGCTCGACCAGTACCTGGAGATCACCGAGTGGTTCCTCCTGCAGAAGGTGCTGGAGTGGGCGGCGCCGGGGAGGCGCGGGGTGACTCCGAAGCAGCGGGAACTTGGCCGCCGCTGGCGGGACATCCTGGACCGGCGCGTCAAGTGGAAGATGGCGTACGACTACGTTGCTACGATGAACGAGGCCCACCAGGTGATGGATTTCTGGAAGCCCGACACACTGAAGGAGGCGATCCGGCAGCAGCTTCCGCCGCGGCTGCGGAAGACGGCATTCGAAGTGGATATGGCCACCCAGGATCCCCGCCCCCTGAACCCGCTCGCGGAGGGGGGGAAGACCGTGAACGTCTTCAACCCGGCCACGGGGGAGGTCTCCCCCAGGGCCCTCCGGGAGTTTTTCAAGGATGTCCCGGCCAAGGTGGCCCACTACCGGGTCTTCGCGCCCGACCACCGGCACGACCCGGAGCTGGCCCAGGCGACGGAGCTTGCCCTGCACGCGGGTCGCCCCGAGGCCTACGAGACGAACCTCTGAGGAGCGTGCTGCGGACGGGCGAGGCGCGGAGGGCGAGCGGTGCGGGACCTCCAGCGACGGGTCGCGGCCTTCCGGGACGCGCGGGACTGGCGGCGGTTCCACGCCCCGAAGGACCTCGCCATCTCCATCGCGCTCGAGGCGGCGGAACTGCTGGAGCACTTCCAGTGGAAGGACGCGGCCGCCGTGGCGGCGCACCTGCACCGGCGGCGCAGCCGGGAGGCCCTCGCGGCGGAGATGGCCGACGTCCTGCTCCTGCTCCTCTCCCTCGCGGACGTCCTCGGCGTGGACCTGAAGGGGGCGGCGCTGCGGAAGCTCCGGGTCAACGCGCGGCGCTACCCGGTGGCGCGGGCGCGCGGGACGGCGCTGAAGTACCGGGCCCTGCGCCGTGCGGGCCGGACGGGGGGCACGCGGTGAGGCGTCCGGTCCTGCTCCTGGCGGTCCTCGTCGTCT
>JACPAU010000035.1 GCA_016180705.1 Candidatus Methylomirabilota bacterium | reverse complement strand
GTTGCAGATGCTCCCGCCGTAGACGAGCGCGGCCCCGTCCCCGGCGTGCCCGCGTGCCACGCGGCGCAGGAGGGCCGGATCCACCTTCCCCTCCCAACCCTTCATGGCCGCCCGGGCCTGCGCGAGACGCGGCCGGCTCGACTGGGCGAAAAGGTGCCGCCCGCCGTCCTCGTCGTGGCCCCCTTCCAGCGCCTGGAAGTGATTGGTGCGGACCCGGACCCCGTCCGCGATGATTTCGGACCACAGGCGCCGCGCCGTGGCCTCCACGACGAGGCCCCGTCCCGCCGGATCCAGGCAGAGCAGATTGAAGCCACCGCCCCCGGGGAGGCTCTCCAGGAGCGGGACGATCTCCTCGAGCCCGCTCGCCTCCTCCAGGACCTTCCGGGCCAGCACCCGGTGCCCGAGACCGTAGCGGTGGGTCTCCCGGCTTAGCACGCTGTTGGTCGCCACGGCGATCCCGGCGGCGCTGAGCCCAAGGGCGACCGTGAAATCGCCGACGGCCGAGGAGGCGAGGAACCGATGCGCGCCCGCCGGCGCCTCGATCCGCCAGTCGCCGAGGAAGGCCCGCAGGTGGTCCCGGTTCTTGTGGAGGAGGCCGCCGCCGTCGCGCGTCGCGGCCCCGACCGCCAGGATGTTGGTACACCCATCCGGCACGCCGGGCAGGTCCGTCGCCAGGTTCAGGGCGAGCAGGGTCTCCTCGGGGACGCCGGTCCGCGCCGCCTCCGCCGCCAGCGCTTCCAGGAGAGTCGGGCAGTGCCGGGCAGTGGTGCGGATCCGGCCGCGCAGGGTCTCGCGGAACTCCCGGGCCCCGGCCCGGCGCCCGAGGGCCTCGACGAGGGCCGCGGCCTCGCGCAGCGCCGCCGTCACGCCCGCCCGCGCAGGGTGGCGGCGGTAGCCGCCACGTCCGGCTCGGCGCCCACCTTGAGCAGGCGGCCGAGCGCCTCCTCGACCTGCAGCGGCGGCAAGGCCCGCGCTGCGTTCGCCCGGAACTTCGCGGCCAGCGCCTCGGGGGAGAGGGGCATCTCCGGGCCGCCCCGGGGGGCCTCCTGCGTCTCCTCCAGGACTCGGCCGTTGGCCAGCGTCACCCGGACGTGCCCGGTGAAGCGCTGCGGGTAGGGGAGGCTCGGGTCCACGATGTATCGCACCCTCTCGGCCACCGCCACGATGCGCGGGTCCTTCGTCTTGACTCCCGTGAACCCCTCGACGCCGGCCTCCCCCTCGACCAGGACGAGGGCGATGCAGTAGGGGAGGCTGAACTTCGCCCCGTAGGGGGTGGCGGGCCGCCGCTTCTCGGCGAGCGGCTCCCACAGCCGGTGGACCACGCCCTCGGGGGTCCGACACAGGACCTCCCGGACCGCCGCCGGGTCCAGCGGCGCCCGGTCCCGGATGCGCGCTGCGCAGTCCATGTACGGCTGGTTGATCGAGCCGCAGGCGTAGACCTTGAACATGAGCCGCAGGATCGCCCAATCGCGGCCGAGGCCGCCCGCGAGGCGCGCCAGGCGTTCCGGGTCCGGCGCCTCCCCGGTGAATCCCCGGAAGAACCCGTGCGTCCCCTCGAAGACCGTCCGGGGCGCGGTGAACCCTGCCTTTGCCAGGAGGGCCGCCGTGATCCCCGCGTGGGCCGCCCACCCCGGGTGCAGCCGCTTGCTCCACGAGCCGTCAGCCAGATACTCGATGATCCCGCCCGCCTGGCTCCCGCAAAGGCCGAATGCTGTGGCGAGCTCGGCTGCACTCAGTCCCAGGAGGTTTCCCGCCGCCGCCGCCGCCCCGAAGGGACCGCAGAGCGCCGTGGGGTGGAAGCCCCGCCGGTGGAACGCCCCCGGCGCCACCAGCCCCACGGCGGCCATCACCTCCACGCCCGCCGCGATCGCGGCGAGGAGGGCGGCGCCGGAGGCGCGCTGGGCCTCCCCGACGGCGAACGCCGTCGTGGCGCAGCAGCATCCGGTGTGGACGATGGCCTCCTCGAGGGTGTCGTCGTAGTCGAGGCCGTGGGCCAGCGCCCCGTTCGCCAGCGCGGCGCTCGCCATCCCCACCCGCTCCGCGCGCCCCCAGAGGCTCGCCTCGGGCGGGCCGCCGAGGCGGAGGGCCACCTCCTGGACGCTCCGGGCAAAGTCCTCCGGAACCGCGGCCAGCGCGACGCCGGCCGTATCCAGGAGGAGGTGCGCGGCCTTCTCGGCCACCTCTGGGGGCAGCGCCGCAGGCGCGAGGCCGGCGGCGATGGTCCCCAGGGCCTCGGCGAACGTCGGCATCCGTCGTCCTGCAGGAGCGTTCGGGTCGCCTCCACGGTCGGGCAGGTTTCGCGCGCCCGGCCGTGGAGTCTGGAGCCGGGGAAATCGAAGGCGTGCCCAAGGCCCTACCACGAGGCGCGCCGCGCCGTCAAGGGGAAAGCCCCGTGACCCCCAGGACTTACCGCAGGAGTCCCACCCCGTCGGCCCACGATCGCGGCGCACTTGCTTTATGGGAGGGAGCGGGCGTGCTAGGATACCCCGGCTTCCCACGGAAAGGTGTCTCGGCATGGCCTCGCGCCCCGTCGTCGGCATCACCATGGGGGATCCGGCCGGCATCGGCCCGGAGATCTGCCTGCGGACCGTGGTGGATCCGCGGGTGCAGCGGGCTGCCGTCCCGGTCATCATCGGGGACGGCGGCGCCCTGGAGCGGGTTCGGCGGGTCAGCCGCGTCACGCGGCGGATGCGCACCATCGCCTCGCCGGGCGAAGCCCGGGGGGACGGCGCGGTCGAGGTCCTGGATTTGAAAAACGTGGACCTCGGCGCCTGTCCGCCCGGGATGGTCTCGGCGGCGGCCGGCCGGGCGGCCGTGGAGTACGTCTTCAAGTCCATCGAGCTCGCCATGGCGGGGCAGATCGCGGCCGCCGTCACCGCGCCGCTCAACAAGGAGGCGATGCGCCTGGCCGGCTTCCCCTTCGATGGCCACACCGAGATCTACGCCCAGAAGACCGGGACCAAGGACTACAGCATGATGCTTGTGGTGGGCCGTCTGCGGGCCCTGCACGACTCCACCCATGTGTCACTCCGGGAGGCGGTGGAGCGGGTCACGCGCGAGCGGGTCCTGACGGTCATCCGGCTCGCCGGCGTCGCCGCAGAGATGCTGGGGGTCCGGGCCCCGCGCATCGGGGTGGCCGGTCTCAACCCGCACGCGGGGGAGGGGGGATCCCGGCGGACACCCTCTTCTACCGGGCTCGGCGGGGGGAGTTCGACTTCATTGTTGCCATGTACCACGACCAGGGGCACGTCCCACTGAAGCTGATAGGTTTCGACCGGGGGGTCAACGTGACCGTCGGGCTCCCCATGATCCGGACCTCGGTGGACCACGGGACCGCCTTTGACATCGCGGGGACGGGGAAGGCCCGGCACGAGAGCCTGGTGGCGGCGACGCTCCTTGCCGTCCGGATAGCGCGCCGCTGGCGACTCAGGGCCCGGCCGGGCGCACGGCCCGCCTGAGGGCGGCGATGCTCGACACCCTCATGCAGTGGCTGCACCTCGGGGGGGTTATCGTGGGGGTGGGGGGCGTCGCCTTCGCGCGCTTCATCCTGCTCCGCGAGGCCGCCGCCCTGCCGCCGGAGCAGCGGGGTCCGTTCATGGCGAAGGTCGCCGGTCGGTTCAACCCCGTCCTCTGGAGCGCCATCGGCGTCATCGCCCTCAGCGGCCTTTACAACATGGCCTCCTCGCTGCAGGCCGGGGTGGACGCCCGCTACCAGGCCGTCCTGGGGGTGAAGGTCCTCCTGGCCCTCGTCCTGTTCACCATCGCCTTTCTGATCACCCTCCCTTTCCCGGCGCTGGACGGGATCCAGAAGCAGCGGCCCCGCTGGCTGCTGGTGAACCTCGCCCTGGCCGCCCTCATCGTCCTCCTCTCCGCCGCCCTCCGCCGGATGTAGGCGGACTCCGCCCGGGATGGCGCGGCCAGTCTCCGGCGAGGCGCCGGGATAGTCACCTTCTCCCGGATCCTAGCCTGGATCGCCACATCCGGCTCGGGATCTGCGGCCTGCTAGAGATCAGAAGCTTTAGCTGGTCCTAGTCGGATCTGGGGGGGGAGCGCGGATGACATTTTGGTAAGGAGTCGGGAGTGGCTACCGTCCCATCCCCCTTAGAATCCCGATGGCCCTTGGCATCCTCGGGCTCGTGGCTACGGGTGTTGAAGGCGCGTCTCACCGCGCCGGGCGAACTGGGTGAGGGGGAAGCAGATGACGAAGTAGATGGCCGCCGCGACCAGGTAGATCTCGAAGGAGCGGAAGGTCCGTTCGATCGTCTCCTGGGCGGCCCGGGTCAGCTCGAAAACGCCGATAATGGCGGCCAGGGACGTATCCTTGATGAGGATGGTGCACAGGCCCACGAAGGGCGGGAGCATCCGGCGGACCGCCTGGGGAAAGATGACATAGCGCATGGTCTGCAGCCCGGAGAGGCCGGTGGAGCGGGCAGCCTCGAACTGTCCCCGCGGGATGGACTGGATGCCGCCTCGGACCACCTCGGCGGTGTTGGCCATCATCCACAGGCTTATGGCCAGGACCGCCGCTGGGAAGGTTGGGATCTCGAGGCCGATGGCCGGCAGCCCGAAGAAGATGAAGAAGATCTGGAGGAGCAGGGGGACGGCCCGGATGAACTCGACCCCCCAGGCGACAGCGGTGGCAAGCCATCCCCACGGCACGAATCGCAGGAGTCCGGACATGACACCGGCGGCCGTCCCAAGGACTATGACGGCGGCGGAAATCGCTAGGGTGCTGACGGTCCCCCGCAGCAGGTACGGCAGGTTCTCAACGACGACTGTCCAGTTCATTGGGCTCGCAGGAGTCGTCGTTCGGTCAGGGTCAGCGCGCGGGTCAGGGTGAGCACGAGGATCACGTAGAGGACGGCCGCGGTGCCGTAGATCTCGAAGCTCCGGAAGTTGTTGAAGGAGATGTCGTTGGCCACGAACATCAGCTCCACCATGCCGATGATGGAGACGAGGGAGGAGTTTTTTACCAGGGACACCAGGTTGTTTCCCAGGGCCGGGAAGGAGATCCGCACGGCCTGGGGAATGATGATATAGCGCATGGTCTGCAGCCCGGAAAGGCCGGTGGAGCGGGCAGCCTCGTGCTGGCCCGTGGGGACGGCCTGCAGGCCGGCGCGGAAGATCTCGGTGTTGTAGGCGGCTGTGTACAGGACCAGGGCCGAGAGCCCCGAGAGGAAGGGGGACAGTTTCAGCCCGAGCTCCGGAAGGCCGAAGAACACGATGAAGATTTGGATGAGCAGGGGCGTGTTCCGGAAGACCTCCACGTAGGCGCGGACCAGGCCCGGGACGAGGCCACCCGGGACCTGGGAGAGCAAGGCCAGGACCATCCCCAAGACGAGGGCCAGGAACATGGCCACGGCGGAGATGACGGTGGTGAGGCCTGCTCCCTCGAGGAGATAGGGCAGGCCCTTCCAGATTGCGCTCCAGTCAAAAGTGTATGCCACTCTCCCTCGTTCAGGGTTTGAGGAGGTTCGCCTCGACCTCTCCGAAGTGCTTCTTCCAGAGCTTGTCGTAGGTGCCGTCCTTCCTCATCTTGGCGAGCTGGTTGTTCACCCACTTGATGAACTCGACGTCTCCCTTCCGGACGGCGATCCCGTAGGGACGCGGGATGAATGGCCTGCCCACCGCCTTCATGTCAGGATTTTCCTTCACCAGGGTCAGGATGAGGATGTCATCCTGCGCAAAGGCGTCGGCCCGGCCCCCCTTGACCGCCAGGACCGCCTCGGAGACCTTGCCGAACTTGACGCGAGTGGCTTTGGGGGCGAGTTGCTCCACATCCTTGTCCTGGATGGCCCCCTGGATGACGGCCACGGTCTTGCCACCCAGGTCCTCCAACCCGCGGATTGGGCTGGCCTTTGGCACCAGGAGCAGCGACCCGGAAAGGAAGTAGGGGTCCGAGAACTCGACCACCTGCTTGCGCTCCTCGGTCACGGTCACTGTGGCGATGATGATGTCGATCTTCCCGCTCTGGAGGAAGGGGATCCGGTTCCCGGACGTCACCGCCACGAACTCTACCTTGCTCGGGTTGTTGAACAGCGCTTCGGCGAACTGGAGGGCCACGTCCACGTCAAAGCCCAGGTTCTTCCCAGTACTATCCACGTAGCCGAAGGGCGGGAAGTCGGCCTTAACCCCCACCACGATCTTGCCCCGCTTCTTGATCCCCTCCAGTGTCGTCTCGGCCTCCGCCCAAACGGCCAGGCCGAGCGCGGCCACCAGGGTCGCCGCGGCCACGCGAAGGATCCCCCGCCGAATCGCCCCCATCGGTGTGCCTCCTTTCAGCGGGACGCCAGGGGCGTCCGCTTAGTGGGTGAGGATCTTGCTGAGAAATGCCTTCGTGCGCTCGCTTCTGGGGTTGGCGAAGAACTGGTCCGGTGCCCCCGTCTCGATGATCCGCCCTTCGTACCCGGAGACCTGGAAGATCTTGAAATCGGCACCCCCCGAAGTACAGGCCGGAATCATTGACAAAGGTCCAATCAAGACAAGGGATCGAATGCCAGTGCCGACACGCCGGGCGAGACTTCCCTCCGGCGTTGTTTTCGACCTGGCACCGCAGATACCGAACCCGGGCGCTTCTTTCAGG
>JACPAU010000034.1 GCA_016180705.1 Candidatus Methylomirabilota bacterium | reverse complement strand
GAGGCCCGGCCTACGAGCGGGCTTACCGAGGCCTCCAGGGCGAGCAGACGGGGCTTGAGCGCGGGGCCGAGACCGTAGCCCCCCGTGGTGCCGTCTCCCCGGATCACCCGGTGGCAGGGGATGACCAGCGGCACCGGGTTGCTGCCGAGCGCGTTGCCGACGGCCCGGCTCGCGCGCGGGGCGCCGATGGCCAGGGCCAGCTCCCCGTAGCTCCGGACCTCGCCGAACGGGATCCGGGCCGCCGCCTCCAGGACCCGACGCGAGAAGAGGGGGAGGGCCCGCAGGTCCCACGGCACGTCGAAGAACGCCCGCTCTCCCGCCAGGTACTCCCGCAGTTCGGCGGCGGCGCGCTCGGCCCACCTGCGGCCGGGCCCGGGCACGGGCGGGCGCAGCGCCCCCTCGGACACCAGGTGGATGGCGGTGAGGCCCGCCTCAGTCGCCTCGATCAGCAGGCGGTCGCCGAGGTCTGCCATCGGCGGCGCCGGGGGGCGCTCGACGGCGGCGAGGATGCGGCCCAGGAGCGCGGGCGGCGCGGGGACCGACCGGAGCGCCGTCGCGAGGTGCCGCTCCGAGGCCTGCTCCGCCTCCCACCACTGCCGGCAGCGGGGGCACGCCTCGAGGTGCGCCCGCGCCGCCTTCCCGGGACCCTCTGCCCGAAGCCGCTCCCGGGCCTGCGCGCACGTCATCGCTCTCTCCCCTCGAGTCCGAGCCGGCCGAGCCGCCGGCGGAGCGCGTCCTTCGCTCGCCTCAGGTGGCCCTTCACGGCCTCCTCTCCCGTGCCCCGCGCCCGCGCCACCTCCCCCAGACTCAGCCCCTGCGCGTAGCGGAGGCTCAGGATGAGCCGGGTCTCCGCGGGCAGCGTCAGCACTGCATCCTCCAGGAGCCGCCGCCGCTCGCCGGCAGCGTAGTCCTCCTCCGGGCTCGCGGCCAGCCCGTCCGAGTGGCCGGGTGGGGGGTCGGGCCTCCGGGCCTGCCGCACTCGGCGCCGGTGGTGATCCACGCAGCAGTTGGCCACCAGGCGCCCGAGCCAGGTCGTGACCTTCCAGCGCGGATCGTAGGAGGCCGCATGCCGGTACACCTTGAGGAAGGCGGCGGAGGCTGCCTCCTCGGCGTCGGCGGCGTTCCCCAGCATCCGGTAGGCCACGGAGAAGATCCGCTCCTGGTGGCGCCGGACGAGGGCCTCAAAGGCCTGGACGTCCCCGGCCTGGATCCCGCGCAGCAGGGCCTCGTCGCTCCCCTCCACCACCGCCCCCTGCCCCTCCCCTCATCCTCCTTATACGCCCGGTCCCCTCCACCGGGGCGCGGAAATCTCGAGCGCCGCGCGCGGCTGGTGGATGGGATGGAAGCGGGACGGGTCCCGGTGTATCATACGGGGCAATCCGTGGGAAGGTCCTCCAGGGGGGTGGGGAGGGTGAGCCTGCCGGCCAGTGCGACCATCGTGGAGGTGGGGCCGCGGGACGGGCTGCAGAACCTGCGGCAGGTGCTCCCCACCGCCGAGAAGATTCGCTACATCGGGCTCCTGGCCGCGAGCGGCCTCACGGTCATCGAGGTCACTTCCTTCGTGAGCCCGAAGACCGTCCCGCAGTTGGCCGACGCCGCCGAAACGGTGGCGGGCATCCGCAATCTCCCGATCACGCCGGTCGCCCTGGTCCCCAACCTGAAGGGGGCCAGGGGCGCCGTGGCCGCCGGCGTCCGGCGGCTCAACTTCGTCCTGTCGGTCAGCGCCTCGCACAACCGGAGCAACGTGAACCGGACGCGAGAGGAGTCGCTCAAGGAATTGGCCGCCATCGTGGCCCTCGCGGGGGGGGCGCCGGACCTCACGGTCCGGGCCAGCCTGGCCACCGCCTTCGGCTGCCCCTTCGAGGGCCGCGTCCCGCTCGCCGAGGTGCTCCGGTGGGTGGGGGCGGTGGCGGAGGTGGGGGTCCGGGAGGTGGGCCTCGCGGATACCGTGGGTTACGGCAACCCGGAGCAGGTGCGGCAGACGCTCCTGGCCTGCCAGGAGCGACATCCGGGCCTCACCTACGGGGTGCACTTCCACGATACCCGGGGGATGGGCATCGCCAACGCCCTCGCCGCCCTGCACTGCGGGGTCGCGGTCCTGGACGCGGCCTCGGGCGGGCTCGGCGGCTGCCCGTTCGCTCCCGGGGCCACCGGCAACGTCGCGACGGAGGACCTCGTCTTCCTCTGCGAGGAGATGGGGGTGAAGACCGGCGTGGACCTCGCCCGCCTCTGCGAGGCATCCCGCTTCCTCCAGACAATCCTCCCGGACGTGGATCTGCCGAGCCGGGTGCTCAAAGCCGGCCCGCCGCGGCCTTGCGGCCCGATTCTCAAGTGAGGAGCAGGATGGGAGCCTGGCTCACGCGCGTGGTGCCGATCGTCCTCGGGCTCCTGTACGTGCTGAGCCCCTTCGACCTCATTCCGGATGCCCTCATCGGGCTGGGGTGGCTGGATGACCTGGCGGCCCTGATCCTGGTCGGCTACTTCCTCTGGAGCCTCCAGGGGCGCGTGGCACGGGGCCGGCCCGGCGGTGGGCCCGCCGGGGCCGGGCGCGCGGAGCCGCGGGCGGAAGGCCGCCGCGAGCGGGAGGAGGATCCCTACGCGGTCCTCGGTCTCGAGCCGGGCGCATCCCGCGAGGAGGTGAAGACGGCGTACCGCAGGCTCGTCGCCCAGTACCACCCGGACAAGGTCAGCCATCTGGGGAAGGAGTTCCAGGACCTGGCCCATCGCCGCCTCATCGAGATCCAGCAGGCCTACCAGTACCTGGTGGGCCGGAGCCGCCGCTTCTGGCGCCGGGGGACCTGACGCCCGCCCGGACCGCGGGGCCTCCGACACCGCGCCGCGGAATCCGCTGCCCGCCGCCTCCCGCCGCGGCGGGCTTTCCATTTGTCAGGGCCACCAGGGATTTGCTACCTTCATGCGGAAGCGCGCGCCGACGGCGCGGGCACGGGAAAGGGAGCAGGATGGGGTCGGCGGAGCAGATCCTGGAGATCATCGGCCGCTGGGCCGAGGAGGCGGCGCGGGAGGACGAGGAGGTCCTCCTCACCGGCCTCCAGCGGATCCTGGCCGCCTACCTCAAGCAGCACGAGGGCACCTACGTGTGGGGGCGGGTGGGCGAGGCCTACGTGAAGGCGCAGGCAGAGGTCGGGGACGAGTACCCGGAGGAAGAGCTGGGCGTGGCGACCTAAGAGGTCGCGACCGAGGAGAGGGCGTGGCGCGGGTGCAAGTCCTGTACTGGCGGGAGATCCCCTCGCTGGTGAAGGCGACGGGGCCGGGGGACGAGGCCACCGTTCGCCTTCCCCACCGCTTCCAGGAGGCGATTGACGACCTCGCCATGGCCGCCGGGGCCAGCGACCAGGATGCGTACCTCGAGGGATGGCGCTGGGGGCCGGCCGAGGAGCGCCAGGGGAGCCCGCAGGAGGTCG
>JACPAU010000033.1 GCA_016180705.1 Candidatus Methylomirabilota bacterium | reverse complement strand
AGCTGGTCCGGCGTGATGGCCGAGAGCGCGAGGAACCGGCGGGCGAGCACGGCCACCACCGCCGTCCCGGCGAGGCCCAGGTAAAAGGTGCTGATGAAGAAGTACCCCCCGAAGAGCGACGAGTACCAGAAAGGATCCAGGGCCATGACTAGATCGAACGCCATGAAAGTGTACGTGATCGGGTACGCCAGGAGGACCCCCGCCGCCAGGACACCCATCCCCCGCTTGCCCCGCTCCCGCTCCACCTCCGGCCCGTGCCACTCCTGGGCCAGCCACCGGTAGAGCCACAGCGGCCGCCCGAGGCCCCGCTCGAGCGCGGGTCCGACCTCCGGGCGGAGCGAATAGTAGACGAAGAGCAGACTGAGGACGGTCATGGACCCGAGGCCGAGGAACCCCCGGACGAAGATGAACCGGGGATCGAACCATCCGCCCCGCAGCGGGTTGATCGCCCGGACCGGGCCGAAGAACGCCTCCAGCCCGAAGTAGAGGGGGAGGAAGAGCACGAGGCTCACCGGGAGGAAGGCCGCCATCCCCTCGCCCAGACGGCGGATCGCGGGGCTCCATTTCCCCCCGACCACGTGGTAGATCGCCGCGAAGACCACCCCTCCCTGGGCCAGGCCGCTCCAGAAGAGGAAGTTGACCAAGTAGATCTGCCATGCCCGCGCCGCCTCCGTGAGGAGGCCAGCGACGGCTGCCCCTCCGCCCAGCGCCAGCAGGCCCCAGAGCACTCCTGCGACCGGTCGGGAGACCGCCCGCGGCAGGGCGTACCCCACCCCTGGGCCCTGCGCCACGACTCTTTCCGCTCGGCGTGCGGCGTGCGCCACGGCTACCTCCCCGCCCGGTGCACCTCTTCCGCCCCCGCGCCCCGGAGCAGGGCGCTGACCGCGTCCAAGTCCTTCTCCTCGCAGCGCACCCAGAGGCCGAAGCGGTCCTCGGAGAAGCGGGGGTCGTAGGCCGGCAGGATGTGCACGCGCGGCAAGCGCGCGTTGAGGAGCATCCCCCCGAGGGTCAGCAGCCCCCCGAAGAGGATGGTCAACTCGAAGACGATGATGAGGAAGGGAGGGATCGACACGATCGGCTTTCCCCCGGTGATGAGCGGGTAGTGGAGGGAGGCGGCGACGGTGAGGACGAGACCGGTGAGGCCCCCCAGCACGCAGCCGACGAGCGTGTAGAACCGGACGGGGCTGGGCGGCTTCGCCAGGGCCTCCTCAATGGCGTGGTGGGGGACCGGCGAGAGGGCGGCCAGGTCGCGGTGCCCGGCCTCCCGGAGCCGCCCGATGGCCTCGAGCAGGCTGTCCAAGTAACGGAAAGTCCCCACGAGTCCTGGCGGACGCCGGGCCACGCTACGCCTCCTCCCCCGCGGCCCGCATCGGCGGCGGGAGCTCCTCCTTCACCTCCACGATGGAGACGACCGGCAGGAGCTTGGCGAAGAGGAGGAACCAGAAGAAGAACCAGGCGAAGCTGCCGACGGTGATGCTGATATCCACCCAGGTGGGGATGAACAGCCCCCACGAGTACGGATCGTATTCGTGCGCGAGCCCGGTCACGATGATGACGAACCGCTCGCACCACATCCCGACGTTGATCAGGATGGCGATGCCGAAGAGCCACGGGGTGCTGGTCCGGATCCGCTTCACGAAGAAGATGAGGGGGACCAGCGAGTTGAACAGGATCATGATCCAGAAGGGGACCGCGTACTCCCCCGTCACCTGGTAGAGGAAGCGCTGCCACTCGGGGACGTTGTTGCTGTACCAGGCGATGTAGGACTCCACCACGTAGGCGTAGCCCACGATCAGGCCGGTGAGGATGATGAGCTTGGCCAGGTTCTCCAGGTGGGCCTGGGTGATGTAGGCGTCCAGGCGAAAGATCCGCCGGAGCGGGATCAGCAGGGTGATCACCATGGCCAGCCCCGAGTGGATCGCCCCGGCGACGAAGTAGGGGGCGAAGATGGTGCTGTGCCAGCCGGGGACGATGGACTGGGCGAAGTCCCAGGAGACCACGCTGTGGACGGAAACGACCAGGGGCGTCGCCAGCGCCGCCAGGAACAGGTAGGCGGCCTTGTAGTGGCGCCACTGCCGGTCGGTCCCCTGCCACCCCTGGGCCAGGAAGGCATACACCCGATGCCGCCACCCGGTGGTCCGGTTCCGGACGACCGCCACGTCCGGGACCAGACCGGTGAAGAAGAAGAGGACGCTGATGATCATGTAGGTCATGACCGCGAAGACGTCCCAGACCAGCGGCGAGCGGAAGTTGACCCAGAGGCCGCCCACCTGCCGGTACGGCAGCAGCCAGTAGAAGAACCAGGGGCGGCCCAGGTGGATCAGGGGGAACAGGCCGGCGGTGAAGAGCGCGAAAACCGTCACGGCCTCGGCCGTCCGGTAGATGCTGGCCCGCCACCGCACCCGGAAGAGGTACAGGACCGCCGAGATCAGCGTCCCGGAGTGGGCGATCCCCACCCAGAAGACGAAGTTGGTGATGTCCATGGCCCACATGACCGGGTGGTTCAGTCCCCAGACTCCGAGGCCGCGCTCGACCGTATACCGCCAGGCGTAGATCCCCCAGGCCAGCACCAGGAGGTTGACGAAAAAGACGGCGTAGTACCGCCACCCGGGCGCCTGCATGGCCCGGAGAATGTCCTCATCCACCCGGCTGTAGCTGAGCCTTTCCACCTAACCCTCCACGGGTCCGGGGACGATCTTCCTCAGGTACGTGATGGCCGGCCGGGTGTTCAGGTGCTCGAGCACCCGGTACCGGCGCGGGTCATTCGCCAGCCGGGAGACCTCGCTCTCGGGGTCCTTCAGGTCGCCGAAGACGATGGCCCGCGTGGGACAGGCCTGCGCGCAGGCAGGGACGATCTCGCCGTCCCGGACCGCCCGTCCCTCCGCCTTGGCGGCGAGCTTCCCGCTCTGGATCCGCTGGACGCAGAAGGTGCATTTCTCCATCACCCCCACCGTCCGGACCGTCACGTCGGGGTTGAGCTGCAGGTGCAGGGGCTCGGGCCACTCGGCGGGGAAGAAGTTGAACCGGCGGACCTTGTAGGGACAGTTATTGGAGCAGTACTTGGTGCCGACGCACCGGTTGTAGACCTGGACGTTCAGCCCTTCCGGATTATGGTAGGTGGCGTAGACCGGACAGACCGGCTCGCACGGGGCGCTGTCGCAGTGCTGGCAGAGCATGGGGAGGAAGCGGTGCGCGGGCCGGTCGGGCTCCCCCTCGTTCACGCGCTGGACCCGGATCCAGGACATCTCCCGCCCTCGTCCGACCTCTTCCTTCCCCACGACCGGGATGTTGTTCTCCGCGTAACAGGCCACGACGCAGCCGCCGCAGCCGATGCAGGCGTTGAGGTCAATGGCCATCCCCCAGCGGTGCGGGGGATGGGGATGCTCGGGGTAGATCTGCAGCAGGTGCGGCCGCTCCCCCGG
>JACPAU010000032.1 GCA_016180705.1 Candidatus Methylomirabilota bacterium | reverse complement strand
GCCTTCCACGGCGGCCGCGCTGAGGGCGGGCGGGATCCGCCGTCCGATCCTGCCGGGAAAAGGGCATTGGACCCTGGAGGGATTGGTGGAAGCGGTGGAAGGGGCGGTGAAGCGGTGAGCTTGAAAGCGGCGTTTCCTCAACAGCGGCTGCGGCGATTGCGCAGGACTCCGGCGCTGCTTCCCCACCTCGCTCCTCCTTCCCCGGGGGAACCGTGACCCCCGGATGACCTCCCGCTCCTACCCGGAGAACGCGAGACACTTTTGCCCGCATCCCTCCCGTTCGGGCCAGAGCGAGCAGCGCTTTACCCTCAGCCGCGGGCGGCCGGCAAAAGCATCGGTCAAGCCCGCGTGAAAGGCGTCGAGGGTGACGGATGCCTGCTCGCGCGCCTGGGGGCAGAGCAGGGAACTCAGCAGGCGCCTGGCGGCTCGGAAGCGCGAATAGGTCAGCAGGAAGACGGGGAACGCCACGTACAGCAGAGCGAGGACGACGATGGCGACGAGCAGACTCCACGGCTGGCCCATGGCGTCCCCTCTCTCCCGCAGAAGCGGCTTCACGCCGTCTGCTGCCCGGTCCTGAACAACAGGACCGGGACCGACGCGTTCCGCAACACCCCGCCGGCCACGCTCCCCAGGAGCACGCGGGAAAGCCCGCTCCGCCCGTGGGTCGCCATCACGATGAGGTCTGCCTGCTCCCGGCCGGCAACGGCGGCGATCGTCTCCGCCGGCCTCCCGACCGCGACGTGACACTCTACCCGCAGCCCCCTGGCGCGTAGGGGTTCCATCACCTTCGCCAGGTACCGCGCGGCGTCCTCGCGCTGGAGCGCCATGAGCTCATTCGGCCACCTCACGGTCTCCACCGCGGGGCTCGCGGCCAGCGGGTCGATCACCTTGACCACGAGAACCGTGAGCGCGCGGGGACCCGCGAGCCGCTGGACCACCGGCAGGATCTCCTCCGATCCCTCCGATCCATCGAGCGGGACCACGATCTTCCTCGTGGCCCAGGGTTTCCAGGCGGACTGCCCGCGGATCAGCAGGACCGGGACACCCGCGGCGCGGATCACGGCCTCGGCCACGCTCCCCAGGAGCAGGCGCGAAAGCCCGCCCCGCCCGTGGGTGGCCATGGCGATGAGGTCCACTCCGTCCCGCGCCGCGTGGGCGATGGCCGCCACCGGCTCCTCCTCCGAGACGCCCCACCGGACCTGCGGGAGACCCCGCCGCTCCATGCGAGCGGCGACGCCCTTGAGATACGCTTCCCCCTCCTCCACGGCCCGCACGCGGGCCTCGCGCTCATCGCCATTGGGCGCGGTGCGGGCCTGCACGCTCCGCAGCACGACCACCTCCGCCCCCTCTTCTCTCGCCCACTCCTCTGCCACCGGCAGGATCGTTTCGGCGAGGGGAGACCCATCGAGTGGAACCAGGATCCGTGTCATCGTGGATCCCTCCCTGTCTCTCAGCACCGGCCTCCCCGCTCGGGATTACCCTCCGGGCGAGAACGGTGACGCCCTCCGTACCGTCCCAAGAGCAAGGATTTTGCCAGGGCTAACCTCTTGTAAATTCAGGAGAGGTGCGCCTGCTTCCTCCCACGGCGTTGTCCCCTTCCTGGGACAGGTGGGGCACGACAATCCCAGGAGGACCGCGGCGGCCCTTAGGCCGCCCGCTCCCCCGCGGCTAGCCAATCGATGGCCAGAGCGGCGCAGGAGGAGGGCCAGCCGCTGTTCCCGTGTCCCGGCCAGCGGAGGGCACCGCCGCGCCCCCCGTGGGTGCGCTCGGGTTCCACCGACGACGGCACCCCGCGGGGGATCAGCACCTCCAGAGGCGAGTTGGGCGACCGCCCCCGGGCGGTATCTCCGGCCGGGGGGGCCGCGGCCCCGGATGGCCCGAAGTCCAGCGCGCGATCGGCATGCGACTACACGTCGCCCCGGAGCCTTCCCCGAGCGCCGACCACAGATACCCCCACCGGTTGACTTGACCTCACTTCACCGGCAGCGTCCGTGAGTAGGCCGTGATGTCCAGGACGTCTTGCAGGCTCCACCCCAACTCCACCCCGGCGGGCATGGGGGGATCCGACCCCGGCTGGCCGACGCGGACCTTGTGCTGAAACTCCCAGGGATTGTCGGCGGCGATGGTTCCGACGTATTCGGGTTCCTCCGGCTTCCCGAAGTTCAGCTTGGTCCCGTCGGCACCGTGGCAAGCGGTGCAGATGAGGGCCAACTGCTTGCCGCGGGCCGCGTCCGCCTTCACCGGCATCTTCGCCTTGGCGTCGATGACCGGGGCCAGATCAACCAGTCCGTGCTTCAAGAAGGCCACGAGGTTAGTGAGTGCGGTCTCGTCGAGGGCAGAAGAGAAATCGTGTTTCGGATTGGTGGAGCCTTTCAGGATGGCTTTCAGCTGATCCGCACTCCTGGCCTGCGCGGCCATGACTCCCGGAAAGCCGGTCTTGTGGGAGCCGGAGCCGTAGACACCATCCTTCCCCTTGTAATCCCACCCGTGGCACTCCTTACACCGCCAGGTATCCAGTCCCTTCCGCTTGTTGGTGGTCTGCAGGGCCCACAGGGGATGGTCGCCGACGGGCTCCTTCACGCCGGGCACCGCCGTCCACCACTTATCGTAGAGTTTCCCGCCGGTGGCGACGCTGCCCGGTGATGGGGCCTGCGCGGCGGCAGCGCTGGGGAGTGCGAGGGCAACTGCCAGCAGCCCGACACAGGTCTGAAGAACCCATGTGCGCTTCATCGCCCGCCCTCCTTCCGTCGGTGAACTCCTGGAGGCTGAGATTTCTCCCCGTCTCTCTTCCGGGGGTCTTCCTCCCTTTCCCGGCTCCCTCGAGACCCGCCGCGGCGGTGGCGACTCCCAGCACCTTCAGAAACTGCCTGCGGCCTCTCTTCTCCATGGTGTGTCCCTCTGCGATGGTCGCCCGGGGAGACCGCCGCGTGAGCCGGGTTCGGGGCGCCCGGGGCCGGTCCCCAGATCCCGGTCAGTGACCCGTCGGCCCGCTGCCCGCCTGGAGTCCCTTGAAGATCTCCGGAGCCTCCGGTCCCGTCACCACGAGGGCGCCGAGCGCTCCCTTCCCGAAGGCGCGGAAGATGCTGTGATCCACGAGCAGGTAGGTCCCGGGAGCGTCCAGGCGGAATTCGACGATGGCCGCGCCGCCCGCCGGGATCACGGTGCTCTGGATGTTCTTGTTGGGCGCCCCGCCGATCGCCCCCTCGGGGTAGACCGCGTCGAAGATCTCCCCGATGACGTGGAACGAGGAGACCAGGTTGGGGCCGCCGTTCCCCACGTAGAGCCTCACCCGATCCCCCACCTTCGCCTTCAGGGCCCGCCTTCCCAGGAGGGAGCCCACGCGGCCGTTGAAGAGGACGTAGTCCGGCTGTTCCCGCTCGGCCTTCTCCAGGGAGAAGGCCTGGAAGCCCCGCTCACCGTGC
>JACPAU010000031.1 GCA_016180705.1 Candidatus Methylomirabilota bacterium | reverse complement strand
GCCCCTTTGACAACGCGGGGGCCCCGGTCTAGACTTCATGGGCCGACCGCTCGCTTCGGGGGCGGCCGGGCGAGGAGACATGGCGAAGACCCCCCAACGGCCCCAAACGCTCGGCGAGCTCCGCCGGAGTCCCCACGATGATGCCTCCCTGCGCACGCGCTCGGTGCGCGACGAGGTGCGCCGGAACCTGCTGGCGCGGCTGAAGGCGCGCGAGCCGCTCTTCCCGGGCATCATCGGCTACGACGACAGCGTCATCCCCCAACTGGTCAACGCCATCCTCGGGCGCCACCACTTCATCCTCCTCGGCCTGCGCGGGCAGGCGAAGAGCCGGATCCTGCGGAGCCTGGTGACCCTCCTCGACGAGGAGATCCCGGTCGTGGAGGGCTGCGAGATCCACGACAACCCCTACGCGCCCATCTGCCGGTCCTGCCGGGAGCGGGTCGCGGCGGAGGGGGAGGCCACCCCCATCGCCTTCCTCCCGCGCCAGCGGCGCTACGTGGAGAAACTCGCCACCCCGGACGTCACCATCGCCGACATCCTGGGGGACGTGGACCCGATCCGGGCGGCCCGGGGCGGGCACGACCTGGCCAGCGAACTCACCATCCACTACGGCCTGCTGCCGCGGGCGAACCGCGGCATCTTCGCCATCAACGAACTGCCGGACCTCGCGGGGAAGATCCAGGTGGGCCTCTTCAACATCATGGAGGAGGGGGACGTCCAGATCAAAGGCTACCCGGTCCGCCTCCCGCTGGACATCCTGCTGGTCTTCTCGGCGAACCCCGAGGACTACACCGCCCGGGGGAAGATCATCACGCCGCTCAAGGACCGGATCGGCGCCGAGATCCGGACCCACTACCCCCGCAGCGTGCGGGAGGGCCTGGCCATCACCGAGCAGGAGGCGTGGCTCGAGCGGGGCAACAGCCTCCGGATCCCGGCCTTCGTGAAGGAGGCCGTGGAGCAGGTGGCCATGGTCGCCCGGGAGCACCGCCACGTGGACAAGCGCTCCGGGGTGAGCCAGCGCCTCCCCATCACGGCCCTGGAGACCGTCGCCAGCAACGCCGAGCGGCGGGCCCTCCTGCGGGGGGAGGGGACGGCCGTGGCCCGGCCCCGGGACCTGTACGCGGCGCTCCCGGCCATCACGGGGAAGCTGGAACTGGAATATGAGGGCGAGGTGAAGGGTGGGGAGGCCGTGGCGGCCGCCCTCATCCGCGAGGCCTTCGGCCGGACCTTCAGCCGGCACCTCAGCGCCGCCGACTGCCAGGAGATCGTGGCCTGGTTCGACGCCGGGGGGGCGCTGCTGCTCGCCGAAGACCTCGGGGCCGTCGAGGAACTGAAGCGCCTGAAGGGGGTCCCCAAGCTCCTCGAGCGGGCGGCGCGCCTCTGCCGCGAGCCGAACCCGGGCGCGCCGCTCCTGGTCGCGGCGGCGGAACTGATCCTCGAGGGCCTCTACGCCCTGAACAAGATCGACCGGAGCGAGGAGCGGGGGTTCACGGGCGTGGCGAAGCCGGTCCCCGAGGCGCCGCCGGCCCCGACCCCGCCCCGCCGCAGCCGGTACGTGAACTGAGCCGCGATGGGCACGGTCCGCTACTCCCAGTTCACCGGACAGTGGTGGCAGCAGGCGAGCCTCGAGGACCTGCTGTCGGACCTGGCCGACTTTCTGCTCCAGAGCGGCTTCGGGGAGCCCGACCCCTGGGGGGAGCCGGCCGACGACCTCGAGCGGCTGAAGGAGGCGCTGTTACGCGCGCTCGCCGGCCGCGGTCACGTCACCCCGGAGGAGCTGGAGGCCTGGGAGAGCGGGGAGGGAACGCCGGAGCGGCGGCGTCTCGAGCAGATGCTCGACGGGCTCCTGCGCCGCCTGGTGGAGGAAGGGTACCTGAGCCTCCGTCCGCCGGGCACGGTGGGGGACGACCTCGAGGTCCGGGGGTACGCCGGGGAGTGGGGTCCGACCGACGAGCGGGCCCGCTTCGCCCTCACCAACAAGACAGTGGACTTCCTCGGCTTCAAGACCCTGAAGGACCTCCTGGGCTCCCTGGGGAAGTCGAGCGCGGGCCGGCACGAGACCCGCTTCCTCGCCACCGGCGTGGAGGCAAGCGAAGGCTCGCGCCCCTATGCCTTCGGCGACACGCTCAACCTGGACGTGCCCGGGACGCTGCTCCGGACGATCGGCCGCCAGGGGCTCGCCCTCCCCCTCACGCTGGAGGCCGGGGACCTGCTGGTCCACCAGGCCGAGTACGCCTCCTCCTGCGCCACGGTCCTGATGCTCGACTGCAGCCATAGCATGATCCTGTACGGTGAGGACCGCTTCACCCCGGCGAAGCGCGTGGCCCTCGCGCTCGCCCACCTGATCCGCACCCAGTACCCGGGGGACAGCCTGCAGGTAGTCCTCTTCCACGACGAGGCGGAGGAGATCCCCTTCTCCCGCCTGGCGCGCGTCGCCGTGGGGCCCTACTACACGAACACGGCGGCCGGGCTCGCCCTGGCCCGCCGGCTCCTCGGCCGCCAGCGCAAGGACATGCGCCAGATCGTGATGGTCACGGACGGCAAGCCCTCCGCGGTCACGCTCCCCGATGGCCGCGTCTACCGGAACCCGGCCGGCCTGGACCCCCGGATCCTCCAGCGGACCTTCCAGGAGGTCCTGGAGTGCCGGCGCGCCGGGATCCTGATCAACACCTTCATGCTGGCCCGGGACTACGACCTGGTGGCCTTCGTGAAGCAGGTCACGGCGCTCTGCCGCGGCAAGGCCTACTTCACCACCCCGGTGAGCCTCGGGCAGTACCTGCTCCTCGACTTCATGACCCGCAAGATCCGGCGGATCCACTGAGAGCCGCCGCCTGTTGACAGCGGGCGGTCGCGCGCCTACTCTTCTCGGGTGACCGGCGCCCCCTCGGGGGGCGCGGGAGCGTTCTCATCCATGGTCCTCATTGATACGCACTGCCACCTCTTCTCGTCGGAGTACGCCGACCTGCCCGGCGTACTGCACCGGGCGCGCAGCAAGGGCGTGGTCGCGGCGGTCGCCCCGGGGGTGAGCCCGACTACCAACCTCCGCCTTCTGGAGCTGGCCCGCGCCCATCCCGGCGCCGTCTGGCCCTGCTTCGGCTTCCACCCCGAGCACCTCTTCCTCACCGAGGAGGACTTCCAGATGGTGTGCGCCCAGGTGCGGGAGCACCGGACCGCCCTGGTCGGGCTCGGCGAGGTCGGCCTGCCGCACTACTCCCTGGCCGACGCCACCGACGTGAAGGCGACGGCGGAGGCGGGGCGGCGGCGCCTCCGGCACCTGCTGGGCCTGGCGGCGGAGCTGGAGCTGGCGGTGAGCCTCCACGCCCCCTACGAGGCCGCAGCCGAGGCCTTCGGGCTCCTCCGGGAAGCCGGGGTCTCGCGCGCCGTCTTCCACTGGCACAAGGCCCCCGAGGAGGCGACCCGGCGCATCCTGGAAGCC
>JACPAU010000030.1 GCA_016180705.1 Candidatus Methylomirabilota bacterium | reverse complement strand
CTTCGTGGACCGGGCCGACCGAGTGAAGATGATCCCGGTCATGCACGAGCAGAGTGCCGTCCACCTGGCGGACGCCTTCTACCGGGTGAGCGGGACGCCGCTCGCCGTCACCACCTCCATCGGCCCGGGCGCCACCAACACCACGATCGGGATCGCCCAGGCCTACGTGGACTCGACCGCCGTTCTCCTCATCACCGGCTCGGTCCACACGTACATGCGGGGTCACACGGTCCTCCAGGAGATCGAGCGGGTCCAGTGGGCGAACTTCCCCCGGATCCTGGAGCCGATCGTCAAGCGTTACTGGCAGGTCAGCCGGGTGGACCAGTTGCCCTACGTCCTGCACCGGGCCTTCAACCAGATGCTGGCGGGGCGCCGGGGGCCGGTCCTCCTGGACCTGCCCATGGACGTGCAGGCTGACGCGGCCGACGTGGAGTTGCCGGAGGCCGACGAGCGGGAGCCGCACGGGCGGATGCGCCCCGACGCCGCCGAGGTGACGCGCGCGGCCAAACTCCTGTGGGGGGCGAAGCGGCCGGTCCTCCTCGCGGGGGGCGGGGTCATCACGGCCGACGCCGCCGCCGAGTTCACGGCGCTGGCGGAGCACCTCGGCGCCGCGGTCGTGACCACCTGGATGGGCAAGGGCGCGATGCCCGAGGACCATTCCCTCTACGGCTGGCACCCCGGGGACACCGGCTCCTCCGTCGGCAACGCCCTCTGCCGGGCGGCCGACGTGATCCTGGCCGTCGGCTGCCGCTTCACCGACTGGATCGCGTCCTCCTACCGGGACAAGGTCACCTTCGGCATCCCGCCGACCAAACTCATCCAGGTGGACCTGGACCCGCACGAGATCGGGAAGAACTATCCCGTGACCGTGGGCATCCTCGCCGATGCCAAGGCGGCGCTTGCGGACCTGATCGAGGAGGTTCGGGACCTGGGGAAGGCGCGCGAGTACAAGAAGGGGGCGTACTTCAAGGACATCGTGCGGCTCCAGGAGGAGTGGTACGGGCGCCTGCGGCCGGCACAGACCTCGGACCTCAAGCCCATGACCATCTCCCGCGCCCTCGTCGAACTGCGGAAGGTCCTGCCGAAGGAGACGATCGTGGTGACAGGGGCGGGCCTCCCGCAGACCCAGGTCTGGCAGGAGTTCCCGGTGTACGCCCCGCGGACGCACATCACCTCGGGGGGCTTCTCCACCATGGGGTTCACGGTCCCCGGAGCCATCGGGGCCAAGCTGGCCGCCCCGAAGGCGCCCGTCGTGGGGATCGCGGGGGACGGCGACTTCATGCAGACGATGCAGGAGTTGGCGGTGGCGGTCCAGTTGGACGTGCCGATCCTCATCGTCATCCTGAACAACTGCGGCTGGCAGTCCATCAAGAATCTTCAGTTCAACGCGTACGGCGAGAAGCGGCTCCTTGGCACCGAGTTCCGGCGGAAGGACGGCTCCTCCTACACAGCCCACTTCGCCGACGTGGCGAAGGCGTTCGGCTGCCATGCCGAGCGGGTCGAGAACCCCGCCGCCATCGGCGCCGCGGTGAAGAAGGCGATGGGGAAAGGCGGCCCCGCGGTCCTCGAACTCATGACCGCCCGCGAGTGGCCCCACACGGGGCTGCAGAAGACGGGCTGGTGGGATGTCCCGATCCCGACCTATTTGCCGAAGAAGCGGAAGGAGTACGAGGCGGCCCGCGCCGAGGAGAAGTTATAGGGCACGCGCACCGGGCGCCGGCGGGCTCCGTTCGCCGGCAGGGCAGTCGGGGAGTGAGCGGGGGAGGGGATGCGGATCTTCATCACCGGCGGGACGGGGTACATCGGAAGCGCGGTCGTGCGGGCGCTCGTCGAGGCGGGGCACAGCGTGACCGGGCTCGTCCGCTCCCTCGAGAAGGCAGCGGCGCTGCGGAGCCTCGGGGGGATGCCGGTCTACGGCGACTTGAAGGAGCCGTCCACGTATGTGGAGGTCGCGGCGGACCACGAGGCTTGCATCCACGCGGCGTTCGAGTACGGCGACCGGGCCACGGATGTGGACCGGATGGCCGTCGAGACCCTGCTGGCCGCCGCGAGGGCGGGGGCCGGGCCGCGCAGCGTGGTGTACACCTCCGGTGTCTGGGTGCTGGGGAACACGGGGGAGCGACCCGTGGACGAGGAGGCCTCGACGGCGCGGGCGGCCCCCATCGTCGTCTGGCGCCCCCGCCACGAGCGGCTCGTGTTCGATGCCGGCTCCGATGAACTGGCCACGGCGGTCATCCGGCCCGGCATGGTGTACGGCGGGAAGGGCGGCCTGGTGAGCCGGCTCTTCGCCTCGGCGGTCGAGGAGGGCGCCGCGGTCTTCGTCGGCAGCGGAGCGAACCGCTGGTCCCTCGTACACCGGGATGACCTGGCGCACCTGTACCGGCTGGTCGTCGAGAAGCGGGCCCGCGGCGTCTTCCACGGCGTGGACGGCGCCCCCGTCGCCGTCGCCGACGTCGCGCGGGCGGCGAGCCAGGCGGTGGGGAAGGGCGGGGCCACCCGCAGCATCCCGCTCGAGGAGGCACGCAGGCAGACGGGGCCGCTGGCCGACGCCCTGTGCCTCGACCAGCTGGTCGCCACCCGCCGGTCGGCCGCAATCGGCTGGAAGCCGGAGCACGCCTCGTTCCCCGACAGCGTCCGGGCCGCCTGCGAGGAGTGGCGGGCGTAAGCGATGCGCATCGGGACCGCCCCCATCAACTGGAACAACGCCGACCTGCCGGACTGGCGTCCCGTGATCCCCTACGAGCGGGTCCTCGCCGAAATGCGGGAGGCCGGCTACGAGGGGACGGAGTACGGGGCCGGCTTCCCCGAAGACCCGGCGAAACTGCGGGCGGACCTGGCCGCCCACGGCCTCGCCCTGGCCTCCACCTTCTGCTGGGTGGACCTCCGGGACGAGCGGCGCCACGGACGTGAGTTCGCGAAGATCATGCGGCCGGCGAGCCTGCTCTCGGCCATGGGGGTCGAGGAGCTCATCGTGGCCCTCCAGGGGACGCCGGAGCGGCTGGCGATGGCGGGGCGGGTGCCGGCAGACGGCAGCGCCGGCCTGAGCGAGCGGGAGTGGGCGGCCGTGGCGGACGGCCTGCACCGGATGGCCGAGGCGTTACGGCCGCTCCACCTGCGCCTCGTCCTGCACAACCATGCGGGCTCCTTCGTGGAGACGCGCGCGGAACTCGACGCGCTCTGCCGGCAGACCGACGCACATAAGGTCGGCCTCTGCCTGGATGCCGGCCACCTGGCGTACGGCGGGGCGGAGGTGCTGGAGACCTTCCGGGCTCACCGGGAGCGGCTCCACTACGCGCACGTGAAGGACGTGGACGCGCAGGCGCTCGCGCGCATACGGCGGGAGCGCCTCGGCTGGCTCGATGCCCTCCGGCGGCCCTCCGGCGGTACCCCTTCACCGAACTGGGGCGGGGGAGCCTCGACCTCAAGGGCCTCTTCGCGTATTTGAAGGAGAGCCAGTACGGCGGCTGGGTCATCGTGGAGCAGGACACGACGCCGCGGGCACCGCTGGAGTCGGCCCGGGAGAGCCGGCGATTCCTGCGGGAGGCCTGCGGCCTGTAGAGGAGACGCGGGGCTCCACGCGCAACCGGGACGGACAGAAAAAGGAGGAGCGTGATGCGACGGATCGGGTGGATCGCGGTAGCCGTATTGCTTGTCGCTGCAATGCCGGCGTTCGGGGCGAACGTCCTGCACATGTACTCCGCCCTGGACACCAACGAGACCAAGCTGTACATCCCGGAGTTCGAGAAGGACACCGGCATCAAGGTCGAGTGGGTCCGGATGTCGGCGGGGGAGGTCCTGGCGCGCATCCGTGCGGAGGGCAACAACCCGCAGGCCAGCGTCTGGTTCGGCGGGCCCTCCCAGGAGCACATCGCCGCCAAGAAGTTCGGCCTCCTCGCGCCGTATAAGCCGAACATTGACTGGGCGCTGCCCGCGAACGGCCACGATTCCGACTGGCACTGGGTCGGCTACTATTTCGGGGCGATCGGGTTCGGCTCCAACAGCAACATCCTGAAGAAGATCAACGCCGAGCCCCCCGCCTCCTGGGACGACCTCCTGAAGCCGGTCTACCAGAAGCAGATCGCGATCGCCTTCCCCTACACCTCCGGCACCTCCTTCACGGTCCTGGCGACGCTGGTCCAGATGTGGGGGGAGGACAAGGCCTACGACTACTGGAAGAAATTGAACGCGAATATCCACCACTACGACAAGTCCGGCTCGGCGCCGGTGACGCAGGCCGGACTGGGCGAGGTCGGGGTGGCGATCTCCTTCTCCCACGACATCATCGCCAAGGGCTCGGCCAAGGGCTACCCTGTGGTCATGTCGTTCCCGAAGGAGGGGACCGGGTACGAGATCGGGGCCATGTCCGTCATCAAGGGGGGGCCGGAGTCGGAGTTCGCCAAGAAGTTCATTGACTGGGCCCTCTCAGTCCGCGCCCAGAACCTGATGCAGCAGTGGTTCCGGATCCCGCTGAACCCCAAGGCCACCGTGGCCGCCGGGGCCGTCAAGGCGGACCAGGTGAAGTTGATCAATTTCGACGCCGTGAAGGCGGGCGAGGAGAAGGACCGCCTGATCAAGCGGTGGCGCCAGGAGATCGGCCAGTAAGGGTGTCAGGGCGGCGGCGGGAGAGGGCGGCCGGGCCGTGACGACGGTATTGCCCGCCATCGGCGTTTCGGGGTACGACCGGTTCGTCGGCCGGTGGTCACGCCTGTACGTGCCCGCTCTCCTCGCCGCCGCGAAGATCGCTGCCGGGCAGCGCGTCCTTGATGTCGCCACGGGGACCGGTGAAGCCGCCCTGGCGGCGGGCTCCTGCGTGGGACCCTCCGGGGTTGTCCTCGGGGTGGACATCTCCCTGGCCATGCTGGACGCGGCCCGAGCGAAAGCCGCCGACGGACCGATCCGCGTGATCGCGATGGATGGCCAGGCGCTGGCCTGTTGGGACCGGGCGTTCGATGCGGTCATCTGTCAGTTGGGTCTGATGCTCTTCCCGAACGTGCGCCAGGGATTGGAGGAGTTTGGGCGGGTCCTCCGCCCCGGTGGCCGCGTGGGCGTGTGCGTCTGGTCCGCGCCCGAGCGCGTCCCCATGTTCGGGTTCCTCAAGGAGGCGCTCCTCCGGCACGAACCGGCCCAGCGGAATGTCCTTGAGCAGCCCTACTCGCTTGCCGATGCCCACCGGCTCGCCGGGTTGCTCACCGCGGCCGGCTTCCGGGATGTCTCCGTGGCTCGTGAGGTGCGAGAGATCGCTTACGAGTCTTTCGAGGAATACTGGGAGCCCGTCGAGGCAGGCGCCGGCCGGTCCGGACAGATATACCTCGGGCTTCCCGAGGCAGCCCGGAGTGCCGTCCGAGACGAAGTTCGAGAGCGTCTGTCCCACTTTGAGTCCGGTGGGCGGCTCGAGATGGAAGCGGAAGCCCTCATCGCCTCCGGGACTCGCTAGCGAGGAAACGCGTGTCTGACCTGCGCCGGCTGCTCCGGGAGCCGCTGGTGGCGGCCATCATCGCCGCCGTGGGGGTCTCCCTCGTCCTCTTTGTCCTGCTCCCCCTCTTCAAGGTCTTCCAGATGTCGGTGCGGACCGAGGGGGGGTACGGTCTCGGCGTCTACTGGGACATGCTCACCCAGCCTTTCAACCGCCGCCCCCTCCTGAACAGTCTCCTCCTCGGCGTTCTCGTGGCCGTCGTGGGGACGGCCGTCGGGTTCCTCTACGCCTTCGCGGTGGCCCGGACCGACATCCCGGGGCGGCGCTTCTTCCGGCTCATCGCCACCTTCCCCATCATCTCCCCGCCCTTCGTCATCGCGCTGGCCACGATCCTTCTCTTCGGCCACAACGGCTTCGTCACCCGGGTCATCTTCCGCGGGGCCTGGGACCCGGAGATCTACGGCCTGAAGGGCCTCCTGCTGGTGGAGACCCTGGCCTACTTCCCGTCCGCGTTCCTCATCCTGCTGGGGATCCTCCAGGCCATTGACCCGGCGCTCGAGGAGGCCTCGCTCAACCTCGGGGCGACCCGCTGGCAGGTCTTCCGGACTGTCACCCTCCCGCTGGCTGTCCCCGGCCTCGCCAGTTCGCTCCTGGTCCTCTTCATCGAGTCGCTGGCCGACTTCGGCAACCCGATCATCCTCTCGGGGAACTTCCACGTCCTGTCGGTCCAGGCCTACCTGCACATCACCGGGATGTACGACATCGCCGGCGGGACCGCCCTCGCGGTCCTCCTGCTGTTCCCGTCGCTCCTCGCCTTCGGTCTCCTGAAGTTCTGGGTCGGCCGCAAATCGTACGTGACGGTCA
>JACPAU010000052.1 GCA_016180705.1 Candidatus Methylomirabilota bacterium | reverse complement strand
AGGCTGGAGAGGCCGTGGCCCGTCCCCCGCCGCTCCTGGAGCCAGGCGATCATGAGGGCGAGAAGCAGGGCGGCCGTGGCGCCCCCGGCAGCGGTCCAGAGGCTGTTGAAGAAGTAGGGCCGCTGCGCCCACAGGAACAGGGCGAGCGCGGCGGGCCGCATCCGGGCCGCCTGGATCGCCAGGACGGCCACGGGAAGGAAGAAGGCCGCGGTTAGGGCGAGGGCGGTGAACAGGAGGGCCGGCACGCGCGCCCGGCCCAGGGGGAGCGGGCGGGGCGGACGGACCGCGCCGCCGATCTGGACGTAGGCCGCCCGCCCGAGGAGGCGGCGCTGCAGGCCGAGGATGGCGAGCGTGATCCCGGTGAGGAGGACGGAGAGGCCGGCGGGGACGCTCCAGTCGAGCGTCCCCTGCACGTAGGCGTAGATGATGGTGGTCAGGGTCCGGACCCGAAGCAGCGAGACCACCCCGAAGTCTGCCCAGACGTAGAGGAACACCATCAGGCTCCCGGCCAGGAGGGCCGGGCGGAGGAGGGGCAGGGTGATGCGGCGGAAGGCCTCCCAGGGGGTGAGCCCCGCGCCGCGGGCCGCCTCCACCAGGGCCGGGTTCGCCCGCTCGAGGGCCGCCTCCACCAGCAGGTAGATGTAGGGGAAGGTGAAGAGCCCGAGGACCCACGCGGCGCCGCCCGGGCCGTAGAAGGGGACGACGCTCACCTCGTGCGTCGGGAGGCCGCGCAGGCGCGCGGCGGTCGCGTCGAGCGCCCCCCCGGGCGCCAGGAGCACCTGGTACACGATGGCGCCGATGTAGGGCGGGATCGTCAGCGGAAGCGGGGCGAGCCAGCGCAGCACATGGCGCCCGGGGAGGTCCGACCGGGCCACCAGCCAGGCGAGGGGGACGGCCAGCGCGGCCGCGAAGGCGGTGGTCGTGACGGCCAGGAGGAAGGTGCGGCCGAGGACGGCGGCCAGCCCGAGGGGCTCCACCCGGAGCAGGAACTCCCCCGCCCCCTGGCGCGCCCCCATCCAGGCGAGGAAGAGGAGGGGGCCCAGGATCAGGAGGACGACGAGGCCCCCGACCGCGTGGACGAGGAGAGGTCGGGGCCTGAGGCGGAGGGAGAGGGCCAGCGCCATGCGCCTTACGGCAGGAAGACGCTGCCGAAGAGCCGTTCGACCTTGGGCTCGAGGTCAGCCAGCTGGACCTGCGTGACGGGGGCCTTCTTGAACTGGCCGAGCCCCCGGATCCCCCGGTCCGCGCCCGCCAGGGCCACGTTGGGGAGGAGCGGAATCTCGAACTCCCCCTCCACCAGGAGGCGGTTGCCGGCCGGCTTCAGGAGGAAGTCAATGAGGGCTCGGGCTTCGGCCGGATGCGGGGCCCCTCTGATGATCGCCGCCGTGATGGAGAAGACGGGGGTTCCCATGTCCCCCGGCCCCTGGTCGGGGTACACGAGGGTGATGGGGCTCCGGGGATCTTCCTGGAGCTGCAGCATGTAGTAGTAGTGGTTGGTGATCCCGACGGCGACCTCGCCCCGGGCGACCGCGTGCCGGACCTCGGTGTTGTTCTTCAGGACCTTCAGCCCGTTCGCGCGCAGGGCGTCCACGTACTTCCGGGTGGCCTCCTCCCCCTTCAGGGCCAGGAGGGTCGCCAGCCAGGAGACCGTGGTCCGCTCGCCGAGGGAGGCGACGGCCACCTGTCCCTTCCAGCGCGGGGCGGTCAGGTCGAAGTAGGACTGCGGAGCCTCCCCCGCGGGGACCCGGCCGGTGTTGTAGATGAGCACCCGCACCCGCCCCGTGATCCCCACCCAGGCGTGATCGGCAGCCCGGAATTCCTCGGGGATCTCCCCGGCGTTCGGCGAGGCGTAGGACTCGAGCAACCCCTTCTGCCGCAGGAGCTCGGTGATGCCGGCGGCGGTCCCGAGGAAGACGTCCCCCTTCGGGTTCGCCCGCTCCAGCTCGATCCGCCGCGCGAGTTCGCCGGCTCCCCCGGTGAGCAGGGTCACCCGGATTCCCGTCTCCTTCTGGAAGGCCTCGAGGGCCGGGCGGATGAGCTCTTCCTTGCGGGCCGAGTAGAGGGTCATTTCTTGCGCGCCGGCGGCCGCCGGGGCCAGGAACAACCCGGCGGCCATCACCCCGAGCAGAAGACCCGCACGCCCCTGTCCTCTCCGCTCCCCGCACCGTCGCAGTGTCATGATTGGGCGCTCCTCGCCTCCGCCAGCCCCGCGGGCCCGATGCTGGCGTCGCAGTCGAATTCGCAGGCGGGACAGGTGGTCGGGCTCTCGCAGGCCCGCCTGTAGGCCCGGAAGCGGGCCAAAATCTCCCGGACGACCGGCTCGTCCTGCTGGAAGAACCGGATGAGGTCCACGAGCCGGTCCACGGTCTGGGCGCTCACGAAGTGCTCCAGGAGGCAGGCGTCCATGACGGCCTGCTCGCCGCTCACCCCGAGGACGTCCTCCAGGAACCGGCGGAGGATGGCGAAGCGGCCGCTGACCTGCTTCGCCTCGCGCAGGCCCCGCTCGGTCAGGCCGACCCCCTGGTAGTGCTGGTGCCGGATGAACCCATCCTTGCGGAGGGTCCGGAGGGCCAGCGATACCGCCGCCTTGCCGACCTGGAGGCGCCGGGCGAGGTCGGTCACGCGGGCGTAGCCGCGCTCGCTCTCGAGTTCGTGGATGGCCCGGAGGTAGTGCTGCATCGTCGGGCTCACCGTGAGCGCGCGAAGCCTTGGCGCCAGCATAAGTGTTGGCCTCCGTTTTGATCGGTAAACAAAGTTTAGTTGGCTAAACAAGTGGAGCCTACCCGCTGGCGATGGACGATGTCAAGGGGGATTACCGCGGTTTGCTGTGTGGCACCGGCGCGCGCTCCTCACCGGCCGGGGTGGGCCTGCTTGACAAGCCGCCATCGGAAGACATACTATACCTCAGTACGGTATCAACGACCTCCCGGGGGGACGACACATGCTGAACGCCGAGACGAAGGACAAGGCGCTGGCCCGACTCAAGCGCATCGAGGGACAGGTCCAGGGCATCCAGCGGATGGTGGAGGAGGACAAGTACTGCGTGGACATCCTCCTTCAACTCTCAGCCGTCCAGGGGGCCCTCACGCAGGTCAGCCGGCTTCTCCTGGCCCGGCACATCGAGAGCTGCGTGAAGGACGCCGTGACTTCCGGCACCGCAGCCGACCGGAGCCGCAAGATCGAGGAACTGGTGCCTGCGCCTCCTGCGCCGCGACGATCGAGGCAGCGCTGCGGAAGGTCCCGGGGGTGCAGTCCGCCAGCGTGAACTTCGGGGCGGAACGCGCCACGGTCCTCGCGGCCCCGGAGGTCGCGCCGGCCACGTTGCTACAGGCGGTGCGCGACGTGGGGTACGAGCCCCGGACCGAGCGGGTGACCATCCCCATCGGCGGCATCTCGTGCGCCTCCTGCATCCAGAAGATCGAGGGGGCCCTCCAGGCCCTCCCCGGTGTCCTCGCGGCCAGCGTGAACCTTGCGACCTCGAAGGCGGCGGTCGAGTACCTCCCGCTCCGGGTGACACCGGCCGGCCTCCGCCGCGCCATCCGCGACGTGGGCTACGAGCCCCTCGAGCTGGCGGAGGGCGCCGTGGACGGGGAGCGGGCCGCCCGGGAGCGGGAGGTGGCGACTCTCCGGCGGAAGTTCTGGATCGGGCTGACCCTCACGCTTCCGATCTTCTTCGGGTCGTTCCCGGAATGGTTTCCGTGGGTCCCGCCGTTCCTGCAGGCCCACGGGGTCCTCCTGCTCCTCGCGACCCCGGTCCAGTTCTGGGCCGGGTGGCAGTTCTACCGGGGGACCTGGGCGACGGCCCGGCACGGCAGCGCCGACATGAACACCCTCATCGCCGTGGGCACCTCCGCCGCCTACCTGTACAGTCTCGCCGTGACGGCGGCGCCCGTCTTCTTCGCCGGCCACGGCATCCGCCCGATGGTGTACTTCGACACCGCCGCGGTGATCATCGTCTTGATCCTCTTGGGGCGGCTGCTCGAGGCGCGCGCCAAGGGGCGGACGTCGGAGGCGATCCGGAAACTCATCGGCCTCGCGCCCAGGACGGCCCGGGTCATCCGGGAGGGGCAGGAGCGGGACATCCCCGTCGAGGAGGTCCGGGTCGGGGACCTGGTCGTGGTCCGGCCCGGGGAGAAGATCCCGGTGGACGGGATCGTCCGCGAGGGCTCCTCCGCCGTGGACGAGTCCATGATCACCGGGGAGAGCCTCCCGGCGGAGAAGCGGCCGGGGGACCCAGTCATCGGGGCGACGATCAACAAGACCGGAGCGTTCCGATTCGAGGCGACCAAGGTGGGCCAGGACACCGTCCTCGCCCAGATCATCCGGCTGGTGGAGGAGGCCCAGGGCTCGAAGGCCCCCATCCAGCGCCTGGCCGACCGGGTCGCCGGCGTATTCGTCCCCATCGTCATCGGCATCGCCGTCGTGACCTACTTCGTCTGGTGGTGGCTCGGCCCGCTCCCGTCCGCCCTCTTCGGGCTCCTCTCCTTCGTGGCGGTTCTTATCATCGCCTGCCCCTGCGCCCTGGGTCTGGCCACCCCGACCGCCATCATGGTGGGGACGGGGAAGGGGGCGGAGCTCGGCATCCTGATCCGGGGGGGCGAGGTCCTGGAGCGGGTCCACCGGATCACGGCCGTCGTCTTCGACAAGACCGGGACCCTGACCGAGGGCAGGCCGTCGGTCACGGACGTGATCGCGCGCGACGGGCTTCCCGGGGGCGAGCTGCTCGCCCTGGCCGCCGCGCTGGAGAAGGGCTCCGAGCATCCGCTGGGGGAGGCCATCGTCCGGGAGGCGGAGTCCCGCGGACTGGCGCTGCCCCCGGCGAACGCCTTCGAGGCTCTCCCGGGCCGGGGCGTCCGCGGGGAAGTGGCAGGACGGAAGGTCCTCCTGGGTAATGAGCGGATGCTGACCGAGGAGGGCATCGTCGCCGACGCACTGGCGGAGGACGCGGAGCGCCTGGCAGCGGGGGGAAAAACCCCCATGTTCGTGGTGGTGGACGGCCGGGCGGCCGGCCTCATCGCCGTGGCGGACACGCTCAAGCCCGGCTCGCGGGAGGCGGTGGAGCGCCTGCACCGCTTGGGACTCCAGGTGGTGATGCTGACCGGGGACAGGCGCCGGACCGCCGAGGCCATCGCCCGGGGCGTCGGCATTGATCGGGTGCAGGCGGAGGTGCTGCCCGAGGACAAGGTGGCAATAGTCAAGGCGCTCCAGGCCGAGGGACTGGTGGTGGCGATGGTCGGGGACGGCATCAACGACGCGCCCGCCCTCGCCGCCTCCGACATCGGCATCGCCATGGGGACCGGGACCGACGTGGCGATGGAGGCGGCGGGCATCACGCTGGTGAAAGGGGATCTCCGGGGGGTCGTGACGGCCATCGAACTGAGCCGCCGGACGTTGCGCACGATCACGCAGAACCTCTTCTGGGCCTTCATCTACAACGTGCTCGGGATCCCGGTCGCGGCCGGGGTCCTGTACCCGCTCTTCGGCGTGTGGCTCGACCACATGCCGATGATCGCGGCGGCCGCCATGGCCTTCTCCTCGGTCTCGGTGGTCACGAACTCCCTCCGCCTCCGGCGCTTCCGTCCGGCCCTGGCGCGCTAGGCGGGGCGGAGCCGGGGCCTGGCGCCCGGCCGGCCCGGTGGTACAATGGGATTGTCGTTGTGCGCGGCCCGCTGGGTCCGTGGAGGTTTCCTGTCATGTGGAGACGACTCGGCACGCTCCTCCTCGTCGGCGTGGTGGCCGGTCTCACGGTGGTCGGGGCGCTGCGGGTCCTGGGCCCGGTCGCGACCGAGCCCCCCGGGACCCCCGTCCTGGCGGAGGCGCCCGCGCCGCTTGGTCCCGGGGACCTTTCTCCCGAGGAGCGGATCGTCATCGGCGTCTACGGGAAGGCGAGCCCCGCGGTGGTCCACATCGCCAGCGTCGCCCTCGCCTACGATTTCTTCTTCAACGTCGTCCCCCAGACCGGGACAGGCTCCGGGTTCATCCTCGACGAGCAGGGGCACATCGTCACCAACAACCACGTGGTGGCGGACGCGCGGAGCCTGGAGGTGACGCTGGCCGACGGGACCAAGACCCCGGCGACGCTGGTGGGACGGGACCCGAACAACGACCTGGCCGTCATCAAGATCAACCTCCCGGGCCGGACGCTCCCGGTCCTCCCCCTGGGAGACTCGGATGCCCTGCAGGTCGGGCAACTCGCCATCGCCATCGGCAATCCCTTCGGCCTGGACCGCACCGTCACCCGGGGCGTGATCTCGTCCCTGAACCGGAGCCTCAAGGCCGAGAGCGGGCGGGAGATACGGGGAATCATCCAGACCGACGCGGCCATCAACCCCGGCAACTCGGGCGGGCCCCTCCTGAACTCCCGGGGGGAGGCGATCGGCATCAACACGGCCATCTTCTCGCCGAGCGGGGGCTCCGTCGGCATCGGCTTCGCCATCCCGGTTAACACCGCCAGGCGCCTGGTCCCCCAGCTCATCGCCACCGGCCGCGTCCGCCACCCCTGGCTGGGGATCGCCGGGGTCAGCCTCTCGCCGGACCTGGTCAAGGCCCTGGACCTGCCGGTCGAAAAGGGGGTCCTGGTCGCCCAGGTCTATCCCCGGAGCCCGGCGGCTCGGGCGGGCCTCAAGGGCGGGCAGCGGCGGGTCCGCGTGGGCAACACGGTCCTG
>JACPAU010000051.1 GCA_016180705.1 Candidatus Methylomirabilota bacterium | reverse complement strand
TACGGAATGTTCTCCAACGACCTGGCCATCGACCTGGGGACGGCCAACACGCTCATCTACGTCCGGGGGAAGGGGATCGTCCTCTCGGAGCCGAGCGTCGTGGCCATCAAGAAGGGGACGAGCCAGGTTCTGAAGGTGGGGAGGGAGGCGAAGGAGATGCTGGGGCGCACGCCCGCCAGCATCGTCGCCATCCGCCCCATGCAGGACGGGGTCATCGCCGACTTCGACGTGACCGAGCAGATGATCCGCGCCTTCATCGTGAAGATCCACAATCGGAAGGCCCTCGTGCGCCCCCGCATCGTCGTCGGGGTGCCCTCCGGGATCACCCAGGTGGAGAAGCGGGCCATCCGGGACTCGGCGGAGCAGGCGGGCGCGCGCGAGGTCTACCTGATGGAGGAGCCGATGGCGGCGGCCATCGGCGCCGGCCTCCCGGTCCAGGAGCCCTCGGGGAACATGATCGTGGACATCGGCGGGGGCACGACCGAGGTGGCGGTCATCTCGCTCTCCGGCATCGTCTACAGCCAGTCCATCCGGATCGCGGGCGACGAGATGGACGAGGCCATCATCCAGTACCTGAAGCGGAAGTACAACCTGCTCGTCGGCGAGCGGACCTCCGAGAACATCAAGATCCAGATCGGCTCCGCCTATCCCTTCGACGAACCGCGGAAGATGGAGATCAAGGGGCGGGACCTGGTGGACGGGATTCCCAAGACGCTCACGATCACCGACAGCGACATCCGGGAGGCCCTCCACGATCCCATCTACGCCATCGTGGACGCGGTCAAGACCGCCCTGGAGCGGACGCCCCCTGAACTCGCCGCGGACATCGCGGAGAAGGGGGTGGTCATGGCCGGCGGGGGCTCCCTCCTGCACGGGCTGGACACGCTCATCGCCCTCGAGACCCACCTGAAGGTCAAGGTGGCCGACGATCCCCTCTCCTGCGTGGTCCTCGGCGCGGGAAAGGTGCTGGACGAGCTGGACCTCCTGAAGGTCGTCTGCCTCGATTCGTGAGCCTCGCCGCCCGCCGCCGCCCCGCCGGGGCCCCGGCCCCGCCGGCCTAGACGAGGGCGAACGCCCCGATGTTGTTCCGGGTCTTCCTCCGGTACCGGCGCACCGTCATCCTCTCCGTCGCGCTCCTCGTCTCCTTCCTCCTGCTGACCCTCCAGGCGCGCCAGGAGGGCCCCCTCGTGGGCCTGGTGGAGCGGGGCCTGGTCCTCACCGTCACCCCCTTCCTCAAGCTCTACGGGAGCGTGACGGGGACCGCCTCCCGCCTCTGGACGAACTACGTGGACCTCCGCCAGGTGCGGGCCGAGAATCTCCGGCTCCAGGAGGAGGCGGCGGCGCTCCGCGAGGAGGTCCGCCGCATGGAGGAGGCCGGCGTGGAAAACGCGCGGCTGCGGCGCCTGCTCGACCTGCCGGCGGCGCGCGCGTTCGACCTGGTCACCGCCCAGATCATCGCCAAGGACACTACGAACTGGTTTAAGACCATCCTCGTCAACAAGGGGGCGTCGGCGGGCCTGGAGCGCAACTCCCCGGTCATCGCCGCGGAGGGGCTCGTGGGCCGCGTGGTGGAGGTGATGCCCGGGACCGCCAAGGTCCAGCTCCTCACCGACCCGGTCTCCTCGGTCGGCGCGCTGCTGCAGGAGCAGCGGGTGACGGGCCTGGTGACCGGCGACCAGGGCCAGACCGCCACGCTGAAGTACCTCCCCCTCCTGGCCGAGGTCCGGGTCGGGGACGTCGTCCTCACTTCGGGGATGGGCGGGGTCTTCCCCAAGGGGATCCTCATCGGGACCGTAAGCGCCGTCCACCGGCGGAGCGGGGCGCTCTTCCAGGAGGCGACGGTCCAGCCCAGCGTGGACCTCGCCCGGCTGGAGGAGGTGCTCGTCATCACGGGCGGGCGCGCCCCCGGGCCGGCGGGCGGGGCGGGGACCCGCCGGGGGAGGGAGGGGTGAGCCGCTTCCTGCTCGGGCTCCTCGCGGTCACGCTCCTCCAGACGACCGTGGTGCACCGCCTCACCGTGGTCGGGATCCGGCCGGACCTGTACCTCCTGTTTCTCTTCTTCCTCTCGTTCCGCGCCGGCCCGGAGGCAGCCACCGGGATGGGGTTCCTGCTGGGTCTCTACCAGGACGCCTTCTCGGGGGCGCCGTTCGGGCTGCACGCGTTTGCGCTGAGCGCCGTGGGCTTTGCCCTGTCGGTGGCGGCGGAGGGCCTCGACGCGAGCGGCGTCCTCGCCCGGCGGGTCCTCCTGCTGGCGAGCGGCCTGGCGGTCGGGGGCCTCACCCACCTGCTCCTGCACTTCTTCAAGCTGGGCCCTCCCCTGGGGGCCCTCTTCACGGTGGCGCTGCCCACGGCCCTGTACACCGCCCTGCTCGGAGCGTCGGTCCTGGGCGCCCGCCACCTGCGCGCCCGCCTGGAGGTCCGCCTGTGAGCGCCTGGCACACCCTGAACCCGGCCCCCGCCATCCAGCGCCGGGTGGGCCGGCTCCTCCTGGTCCTGACCACGGTCGTCGTGGTGCTCGTCCTGCGCCTCTGGTACCTGCAGGTGCTCGAGGGGGAGCGGTACCTGGTCATGGCGCGGAACAACCGCCTCCGCCTCCGCCTCGTGGAGGCCCCCCGGGGGAACCTGTTCGACCGCTACGGGCAGATCCTGGTGGACAACCGCCCCTCCTTCGACGTCTACGTGGTCCCCGAGGACGTGACCGACCCGGAGCGGACCGCCGCGCGCCTCGCCGACCTGGTCGGGATGCCGGCGGAACAGGTGGCCGAGCGGCTGGCGGCGGGGCGGAGCCGGCCGTTCACCCCGCTCCTGCTCAAGGCCGGGGTCTCCGAGGGGACCATGATCGCGCTGGAGGAGCGGAAGCTGGACCTCCCGGGGGTGAGCCTCCGGATCCACCCCGTGCGGGCCTACCCGTCCGGGACGCTGGCGGCCCACCTGCTGGGCTACGTGAGCGAGGTGAACCAGGCCCAGCTGGCCCGGGAGGAGTTCCGGGACTTCACCCCCGGCGAGCCCTTCGGCCAGGCGGGCGTGGAGCGCCGCTTCGACGCCTTCATCCGGGGGATCGACGGCGGCGAGCAGATCGAGGTGGACGCCCTGGGGCGGATCACCCGCCTCGTCGAGCGGATGGAGCCCCAGGCGGGATTCAACCTGGTCCTGACCATTGACCGGCGCCTGCAGGACGCCGCCGAGAAGGCCTTCGCCGGCAAGAGCGGGGCCGTGGTGGCGATGGATCCCAGGACCGGCGAGATCCTGGCCTGGGTGAGCAACCCGGCCTACGATCCCGGCCTCTTCACGCAGCGGATCTCGGCGGAGGAGTGGGAGGCGCTCGCCGGGGATCCGCGGCACCCGCTCCAGAACCGGCCCCTGCAGGGGCAGTACCCGCCGGGGTCCATCTTCAAGCTCATCGTGGCCGCCGCGGCCCTGGAGAGCGGGACCATCACCCCCGCCTTCACCGTGGACTGCCCCGGCACCTTCAGTCTCGGC
>JACPAU010000050.1 GCA_016180705.1 Candidatus Methylomirabilota bacterium | reverse complement strand
CGAGGACGGCCTTGAGCCCGGCCACGCGCTCCGCGAAGACGGGGTCGGGCAGGACCGGGACGGCGCCGGCCGTGGCGACCGGAGCCTCGAGCGTCACCCACGACTTGCACCCCCGGTACTCCGGCGTCTCCACCACCTCCGTGATCCGAGGGAGCCGGTGGACCCGCAGGAGCATCAGGTAGAGGGGACTCCCGGGGCGGTAGGCAAAGCGCATATCCACGTAGCCCGGGGTCCAGATGTGGTGCTCGGCGAGTTTGTGCAGGCGGTGCAGGTCAGCCGCCTCCACCACCTCCTCGACGACCGCATACGTGTCCAGGGGGATTCGCTCCACGGTCCAGGGAGCCCGCTCCGCCGCGGCGAAGTCCTCGTAAAACTCGGGCCGGACGTGCTCGCGCTGCTGGTGCACGTAGGTTGGGTAGAAGACGAACTCGGGCTGGTCCACCCGGAACTCGCCGCCGTCCTCGGCGATCCCGCCCTTGCGGAGGAGGAAGATCTGCCTGCCCTCCCGCAGGGCCTTCACGACCACCGCCCACTCCTTCAACGCGATCCGATTCTTCTCGAGCATGCGGTCCCCGCTCCTTGCGCCCGGTGATACTCCATCCCCATGGAGGTGTCAAGGCGCCGGGCGGATTCGCCTGGCCGGCGGCCACGACCGCCGGTATACTCACCCGGCAAGCGCCGACCCATGGGCGCCGGGGACGTCGGCGGGAGCGGGGAGGCCCCGGGAGCGCCCGGAGGTGACCGTGGAGGTCCGGAAGGGGCTCGTGGTCCTGGCCGTCTGCGCGGGCATGCTCCTCGCCGCGCTGGACGCCACCGTCGTCGGGACCGCCATGCCCACCGTCGTGGCCAGCCTGGGCGGTCTCTCCCTGTACGCCTGGGTCTTTTCCATCTATATGCTCGGCGCCACGACCTCGATGCCCCTCTTCGGGAAGCTCTCGGACCTGTACGGCCGGCGGCGGCTCTTCCTCGCGGCCATCGGGATCTTCACCGCGGGCTCCACCCTCTGCGGGGCCGCCGCCTCCATGCCGCAGCTCGTCGGCGCCCGGGCCGTCCAGGGGCTCGGGGCCGGCGGCATCTTCGCCCTCGCGCAGGCGATCTTCGGGGACCTCTTCTCCCCCGAGGAGCGGGGGCGGATGCAGGGCTACCTCGCCTCCGTCTGGGGCTTGAGCAGCATCGTGGGGCCGCTCCTCGGGGGCCTCATCGTGGACACCTTCGGCTGGCGGTGGACCTTCCTGGTGAACGTCCCCGTCGGCGCCTGCGCCGCCGCCGTGATCCACCGGGGCCTCACGGGGGCGCTCGCCCGGGGGAGTCGCCGGCCGCTGGACATCCCGGGGGCCTTCGCCCTCACGGGGGCCGTCCTGGCTCTCCTGCTGGCGGCGCTCCGGCTCGGCGAGACCGGCACGCTCGTGACGCCCGGGACGCTCGTGCCCCTCGCCCTCTTCGGCATCCTGAGCGGCACGCTGCTGCACCTCGAGCGCCGCGCACCGGAGCCGGTCCTGCCCCTCCGCCTCTTCGAGAACCGGGCCTTCAGCGTCTCCATTCTCGCCGCCACCCTCTCGGGGGTCGGGATGTTCGGCGCCATCTCCTTCCTCCCCCTCTTCGTCCAGGGGGTCCTGGGGGGAAGCGCCACCCTCGCCGGCTCGGTCCTGACCCCCATGAGCCTGGGATGGTCCTCGGGCAGCACGCTCGGGGGGCGGCTCGTGAACCGCATGGGGTACCGGGCGCTCGGCCTGGCGGGAATGAGCCTGATGGCGGCGGCCTACCTGCGCCTCGCGCACCTGACGGCAGGATCGGGCCTCGCGGGGATCATCGGGACCGTCTTCGTCCTCGGGCTCGGGATGGGATTCGTCACCGTGACCACCGTGGTGGCGGTCCAGAACGCGGTCCGGCGGGAGGACCTGGGGATCGCCACCACCGCGCCCTTCTTCTTCCGGAACATCGGCGCGACCGTGGGGGTGGCCGTGATGGGCGCGATCCTCACGGGCCGCCTCGGGGCGGGCCCGGCGGGGGCGCTGCTCCGCTTCGAGCCCTCCCTCGCGCTGCAAGCCTTCGAACCGCTCCGGGGCACGCTGGCCTCCGCCGTCTCCGCCGCCTTCGGCGTCGGCCTCGCGACCTGCGTGCTGGGCCTCGGGGCGAGCGCTCTGCTCCCGAGCACCTCCCCGACCAGGGGCCTCCGGGCCCCCGCCTCGGCCCCGCCCGGGCCCTGACTCTCTCGGGCGCGGGCCTAGAAGATATTGCGGGGGAGCACCTCTGCGGTCTATTCGGCAGGGAGTTCCAAGGGCTTCAGCAGGCCTACGACCCGAAGAGCAGCGCCGGCCAGCGTGACACCCGGTTCATCGGCGTGCTCACCGGCTGTCCTTGAGTTGTTTAATCTCCTCACGCAGCTGACGAACCTCGCGCGTTAATTGGGCCACCTCCTGGTCTCCCTCGCTTCGATGGCTTCCCATGCACGTAAACGACCGCCCGCTCCCCATCGCCCGAACCATCGTGATGACCAGCACGAGGGCGATCGACAAGCCGATCAACGGAAAGATCCACCAGAGCCCCCCCATCGGCCCCCCCCACCATCCCGGTCCCCACATGGCCATTCCCTCCTTTCAATTGGCGTCAATGCCAATGGTGTTAAGTGTGCATGCTCAATGCCAGTAAGCAATGACGGGATTTCACGGAGTTACGGGAATGGGGTCCAGCTTCCCCTGACCACTCCTCGCCCCACCTGAGGCACCTGGGTCCCACAGCGACGCGGAGATCGGTCCGGGCTCTCAGCCGGTCGGTCCCTCTCGAACCCTTTCGTTTAGCCAGGCCGAGGAAAGGCTGTCTTCGGGAGAAGAACCGGGCCTCCTCTCGGGCACCATTTGCGGGGCGGCCCAGACGCTACGTGGTCCCGACCTCGGCGCGGACGCGGTCAAGAAGCGGCGCGAACACCGGATCCCCCGGCGTGAGATCCCGCGCCACGACCTCCACCTCCGCCCCGCTCTTCGCCCCGAGGCCGAGCGCGATCGCGCGCCGGATCTGGCCCTGCTCCCAGACCCCCTTGCCCACCACGTGGTCCGCCTTCCCGTAGTGCTTGAGCATCCCGAGGCCCACCGCGTCCACCGCGACCGGGTCGGTGCCGGCCAGGATGCAGCCGGGCTGCTGCACGTCGCCAGACCAGGGGCCTCCGCTCGCCATGACCGCGAGGGCATCGGCCACGTACAGGCGCGGGTGGACCGCCAGGTTGAGTTCGGCAACTACCTCCTCCCAGGCGGAGCCGCCGTAGGCCCACGGCTTGTTGCGGGCGTGCACGACGCCGACCGTGTTCTTCAGGGCGAAGCTGTAGGAGGCGGACCGGTGGGCCTTCAGGACGGGGACGCTCACGAGCCGCTCCGCCTCGTAGATCGCCCGCGCGACGTGGAAGGTGGTGGCGTGACGCGCCTCGGCCGGCCGGACCTCGACCCACTCCCCTTCCTCCAGGGGCAGCAGGTCGGCCCCGGCTGCCGCCGCGACGGCCGCCATCCCG
>JACPAU010000049.1 GCA_016180705.1 Candidatus Methylomirabilota bacterium | reverse complement strand
GCGTGCCTCGCCGGCCGCCGGACGGCTGCCCTTTGGCCGGAACCGGCGTGCCTTGACTTTCCTCCGGGCCACTGATAGTCATTGCCCGGGTGCTTCCCCCGATACAGGTCCCGTTTCCGCCGCCCACCCCATGCCCGGAAGGAGGGCTCCCCGTGGTGGACGTGAAGAAGGCCAGTGAGGAACTGACCGAGTACATCCGTCCCCAGACCTTCCCGGTCGCGGTCCGGATGCTCCGGCCCGGGGAACCGATCCCGGAGAAAGCCCGGCGGCCCGCCCGCGACTTCAAGGCCCACTTCGCCAACTGCCAGACCATTGATACGGTCCGCCGCTACGGGTGGACGATTGCGCTGACCCGGGAGGACTCGATCTGCTCCCTCGGCATCGTGGCCCTCGGGCTCGACAAGGAGCTCAAGTTCTACAGCGACGGGAACCTCTGCGCCGGGATGTACACCGAGACGCCGGAGGCTGGTGCCCGCTCCGAGGCGGCGGTGGACAAGTTCGCCCACAAGCAGTACGACGGGTTCGTCGCGGCGCCTCTCGACCGGGCGACGTTCGAGCCGGACCTCGTGGTGATCTACGCGAACGCCGCCCAGGTGATGCGCCTCGTCCAGGGGGCCCTCTGGAAGCGGGGGGGCAAACTCACCTCCTCCTTCGGCGGGCGGATCGACTGCTCTGAGGTCATCGTGACCACCATGAAGACCCAGGAGTGCCAGGTGATCCTTCCCTGCTCCGGGGATCGTATCTTCGGCCAGACCCAGGACCACGAGATGGCCTTTACCATCCCGTGGGCCAGGATGGAGGAGGTGCTGGAAGGACTGCGGGGGACCCACAAGGGAGGGATCCGCTACCCGATCACGCAGTTCATGCAGTACGAGGGCAAGTTCCCGCCGCAGTACCTGGCCGTGAACAAGCTGTGGGACGTCCAGGCCGGGAAGGACAAATTCACGGGCAAGGAGCACGTGGTCGCGGCCTACAAGCGGACCTTCACCGACCGACTCCCCGTCTACCCCATCCTCGCCGCCTACGCCGGGGTCCAGGACGGTCTGACCATCCGGGAGTACTGCACCAGCCCCCAGAAGGCGGTCAAGGCCCAGCTGAATACTTACGAGCGGCTGCAGCAGGACGTGGTCCTGGCCTACACCGACCTGGCCAAGGAGGCGGAGGCGATGGGGTGCGAGGTGAAGTACTCCGACACCATCGTCCCCTCCATCGGGACCCACGTCCTCGGAGAAGACAAGGGGAGACTGGCCCGGATGGAAATCCCGGACCCGCGGAAGGCGGGGCGGCTCCCGGGCTTCCTCGAGCTGTGCGAGGGGCTCATGGCCGCGAAGCTCCCGACCGCGGTCGGGGCGGTCGTCACGGGCCCCTGGACCGTGGCGATGCTCATGCGGGGACCGGAGCACCTCCTCCTCGACACGGTGGATGAGCCGCAGTTCGTCCACGACCTGATGCGGTTCACCACGGAGTTCACGAAGCGGTTCGGCGACCTCGTGGCAGGGACCAAGATCGGGCTTTCCCTCTCGGAGCCGACCAGCTCCTGCAGCCTCATCTCCCCCGACGACTACCGGACCTTCATCAAGCCCTACCACCAGGAGCTGATCGAGTACTACAAGCAGAAGAAGGTGAACCTGACCGTCCACATCTGCGGCATGACCCACCCCCTCTACGAGGACCTGATCGACGCCGGGTTCGCGACCCTCAGCATTGACATCGACCCGAGCGTGGACCAGCTGAAGCGGCTCGTGGAGGTGAGCCGGAAGCGGGTGGTCGTCATCGGCAACGTGGACGCCACCATCTTCGAGCGGGCGACGCCTTCCCAGATGGAGGCGGAGGTCAAGCGCTGCGTGGCGACTGCCGCGCGGCACTCCGCCTACATCCTCTCCACCTCCTGCGAGATCCCCCCCATGTCGAGGCCCGAGCTGGTCCAGGCCTTCATGGATGCCGCCCGGGACCACGGCCGGTACGAGCGCTTCATGGCGGAAACCCCCGCCGCCTGAAGCGGCCGTGCTCTGGCCGCTCTGCCGCCCCTTCCTCCGCCTCGGGTTCAGCGGGTTCGGCGGGCCGCTCCCCCTCATGGACCGGATCCGGCAGGCCAGGGACGTCCAGGCGTTCCTCGGGGCGGTCAACGCCGCCGCCGTGGGGGCGATCCTGGGGACCATTGTCCCGCTGGCGCAGAGCGCCGTCGCCAGCCTCCCTACCGGAGCCATCGCCCTCGCAGGCCTGCTCCTCCTCTGGCGGTACCACCTCGACACCCTCTACCTGGTCCTGGGAGGTGCGGCCGCTGGACTCCTCCTCTCCCTCTAGGCGCAGCGCCATGGGGCGGACCGGGGTTCTCTTCCTGGCGTTGCTCCTCACCGGTCCCCACATCTCGGCGGCAGACCAGGAGCAGGCTGGCCCCTCGGAAGACGCTGGCGGGCCGATCTGGCTCGCCCGCGGTGCCCAAGCCTTCGCTGCGGACGGCCTTTACCTGCTCACCGCCCCGCTCCGTCTGGACCGGGAGACCGCCGTGTTGGCGGGCGGTCTCACCCTGGGCGTCGCCGGCCTCCTCCTGGCGGATCGGGAGATCCGGGAGCGGGTGCAGGCCGCCACGGGATCGACGGGCCGGGACGTGGCGGATGGCGTGAGCACCGCGGGGGATGTGAGCGTCCTGTTTGGCGTCAACGCCGCTCTCCTGGTCCTCGGCCTGGCGGAGCAGCAGGCGACGGGTGAGACCCGGCTCCGCGACGCGAGCCTCGTCGCCCTCGAGGCCCACGTCTATAGCGCGCTCTTCACAGCCGGCCTCAAGCGCCTTACCGGCCGGGCGCGGCCCAGTGCCGGGAAGGGCGCCCATCACTTCGACCCCTTCGATCCCGACGACGCTTTCCCTTCCGGGCACGCCTCCCGTGCCTTCGCGGTCGCGGCCGTTTTTGCGGACCGCTACGGCGGGCCCGTCCCGGTCCTCGCCTACGGCGCGGCCGGCCTCGTGGCGGCCTCGCGGCTCGTCGTGGACGAGCATTGGGCCTCGGACGTGGTCCTGGGGGCAGCGCTGGGAATCGTCGTCGGGCGAGCGCTCAGCCGCCGGCACGCGGAGGGGCGTCGGGGCCTCGACTTCTTCCCCTTCGTGACGACCGACGGGGGCGTGGCGGTTGCGGCGGCTGTCCGGTTCTGATCCCTCGGCGCGGAGGGAGTTCCTCAGGGGCGTGTGAAGGGGATAGGACCGCTCGCCGCTGCTAGAGGGAACGGTTGCGGGAGCGGAAGGTGATCGGCTTGCCGTCCTTGAGCAGTCCGAGAACGCTCGCGCTGCCATCCGGATGGAGCTGGACTCGGGCGACCGCGCCGGCGAGGGAGGTCTCGGGCGCGGCGCCCCGCCCGATGAAGAGAGCCTCGATACCGTACGCGATGCGCCCGCGATCGACGTGGCCGCGCAGCAGCCGCTGCCCCTTGCCAGCCCGCAACACGCTGGTCGAGGCCTGCACCGGAACCGCGAGGCCCGTGGTGCTCTCTTCCAGCAGGACGTAGAC
>JACPAU010000048.1 GCA_016180705.1 Candidatus Methylomirabilota bacterium | reverse complement strand
AGGGCGCTCCCGACCTCGTACGGCGAGCCGCCCTCCAGTTTCAGCCCGTGGCGGCTGAAGTCCAGGAGGCGGACCTTCTCCTCGCTCCCGTCCGGGGACAGGATGGCCAGGTTCGCCCCCTGCTGGGCGAGGGGGCTCAGGGTGTAGCGCGCATCGGTTCGGCGCGGCGCTTCCATGGGGGCCTACTTGTCGTAGAACCGGAAGGTGGAGGCCATCACGGCGCGCATCAGGTCCGCCTCCTCCCGGATCTTCTCCAGTTCCTTGAGTTGAACCCTGGCGGCCTTCTGCGCGGGGGTGTAGCGCGCCTCCTGCGCCCTCGCCCGGAGGGCCCGGAAGGCCTCCAGCACCTTGAGATCGTTCTTGCGCTTCAGGAACCGCTCCGCGGACTGCTCGAAGATCTCGGCGCTGTCCACGTCCCCCCGCTCCACCGCGGCCTTGTAGTCCGCGAAGATGGTGGTCGCGGGCTCCTCCTCCCACTGCTCGAAGAGGCGCTCCCGGAACGCCGCCTTGTCAATGATGTTGAACAATTCCTGGATCAGGGTCTCCATCCGCTGGAAGGGGGTGAGGGAGGGCGGGGTCAGGACCTCGAGGAGCTTCTTCTCCTCCTCCGCCAGTCTGGACCGGAACCGCTTGAACTGCTGCTCCGCCTCCGCGACCGTGCCGTCCTGGACCCTCTTGACCCGGGCCAGCTTCTCCTCGGTGCTCAGATGGGGGTCGCCGGAGATCCGGCTCACCTCCGCCAGGAGGGAGTCAAGGAGCTGCAGCGGCGCCTGGGCCATCTTCTTGAGTTCGTCCAAGGCCGGTCCCTGCACGGACACCCCTCCGCTGGCGGGCAAGCCTGCACCGCGGCGCGGTTGCAACTCCTATACCAAGCAGCCGTTTGCGGCGTCCCGGGGCGCTTCGGCGGCGGGGCGCCGCGGACGGCCGGGAGGCCGGAGTGGGCCTGTAAGCCGGATTCTGTGCGGGCGCGAACCCGCGGTGGTCATTCCTCTAGGCCCGGCGTTACCGCCGGGCTCCAGCGGCCTACCCGGGGGCTCGGGCGGGCCACCCTCCCGCCGGCGCCTTGCGGTGCCGGCAGCGCCCCCCTATTCGGCCTTGCTCCAGGTGGGGTTTGCCGAGCCAGCCTGTCACCAGGCTGCTGGTGCGCTCTTACCGCACCCTTTCACCCTTACCGGGCGGCCTCGCGGCGGCCCGGCGGTGTGTTTCTGTGGCACTGTCCTCGGGGTCACCCCCGCTGGGCGTTACCCAGCACCCTGCCCTGTGGAGTCCGGACTTTCCTCCCGCGGCCCCTCGCGGGGCCCCCGGCGACCACCCAGCCCACTCCGGCCTCCAGATGCTACCACCAGAGCCGGTGCCGTGCAAGCCGCGGCGGGCTAAGAGGCCGCCGGCGCGCGGTTTGCCTGCTCCTGCCCTTTCTGTTAGACTCGCCGCCACCGGAGGAGCCGATGAAGGTCCTGATCCGGCGGCCGCGGCGGGAGGTGGAGTTGCCCGGCCGGCGGCGCGTCCGCGACGTCCTGAAGGAACTCCAGATCAACCCGGAGACCGTCATCGTGGTCCGGGGGGAAACCCTCCTCACGTCCGACGACGTGGTGGGCGAGGAGGAGCGGATCGAGGTGATCCCGGCGATTTCGGGAGGGGCCCGGTGAAGTGCTCCACCTGCCAGGCGAAGGCGGCGATCGAGATCCGCCGGCACAACGCCGCCTTCTGCGGCCCCTGCTTCCTCGCGCACCTCGAGCGGCAGGTCCAGCGGACCATCGAGTCCGAGAAGATGCTGGCGGCCGGCGAGCGGGTGCTGGTCGCGGTCTCGGGCGGGAAGGACAGCCTCTGCCTTTGGGAGGTGCTCCGCCGGCTCGGCTACGAGACCACGGGGCTGCACCTGGACCTGGGGATCGGCGACTACTCCCCGGAGGGGCGGAAGAAGACCGAGGCCTACGCCGAGGCCCACGACCTGCCCTTGCAGGTAATCGAGGTGAAGGAGGAGACCGGCTTCAGCATCCCCGAACTCGCCGGCCGGACCCGGCGCCCCCCCTGCTCGGGCTGCGGCCTCTCGAAGCGCTACCTGATGAACCGGGCGGCCCTCGAGGGCGGCTTCCCGGTCCTGGCCACCGGCCACAACCTGGACGACGTGGCCGCCACCCTCCTCGGCAACGTCCTGCACTGGCAGGTGGAGCAACTGACCCGGATGACGCCGGTCCGGCCGGCCTCTCACCCGAGGCTCGTCAAGACCGTCAAGCCCCTCATCCGGATCACGGAGCGGGAGGCCGTGGCCTACTGCCTGCTCCGGGGCACGGACTACCATGAGGACGAGTGCCCGAACGCGGCCGGCGCCACGCTGCTCCTCTACAAGGACATCGTCAACCAGATCGAGGCCGTCTCTCCGGGGAGCAAGCAGGCCTTCTACCAGGAGTTCGGCAAGCGGGTCCGCCCGCACCTGGCCGCGAGCGAGACGGTGACCCTCCGGGAGTGCGAGGCCTGCGGCCAGGCGACGACCGGAGAGGTCTGCGCCTACTGCCGGATGATGGAGCGGGCGCGGCAGGTCACCGTCCGGCGCGGGCGCGTCACCCGGACCGTCCTCGAGGTGCCCCCGGCGTGAGCGGCGCACCGTTCGCCCCCGGCGACCGGGTCCTCCTGACCGACCCGAAGGGCCGCCGGTACCTGGTGGTCCTGCAGCCCGGCCAGCGCTTCTCCTCCCACCTCGGCTTCATCCTCCACGACGATCTGTTGGGCCGCCCCGAGGGCAGCATTCTCACGTCCACGCTGGGGGCCCGCTTCACCGTCTTCCGTCCCCTCCTGACCGACTACGTGGTGAAGATGAAGCGGGGGGCGCAGGTCCTCTATCCGAAGGACCTGGCCCTCATCCTGATGTGGGCGGACGTGTATCCGGGGGCCACGGTGGTGGAAGGGGGGGCGGGCTCCGGCGCCTTGAGCCTGGCGTTGCTGCGGGCGATCGGGCCGACGGGGCGCCTGATCACCTACGAGATCCGGGAAGACTTCCTGGCGCAGGCCCGGAAAAACGTGGAGAACTTCCTGGGGCAGGTGCCGAACTGGGACCTGAAACTGGCCGACCTCTACGCCGGGATCCCGGAGGGGCCGGTGGACCGGGTGCTCCTGGATCTCCCGGAGGGATGGCGCGCCGTCGAGCCGGCGGCCAAGGCCCTGCGCCCCGGCGGGATCCTCCTCGCCTTTTTCCCCACCGTCCCCCAGGTGCAGCAGATGGCCGAGGCGCTCGCCCGGCAGCCGCTCTTTCTGCCGCCCGAGATCTTCGAGGCGCTGCTCCGGCCCTGGCAGGCGGCAGGGCTCTCGGTCCGCCCCCACCTCCGGATGGTGGCCCACTCCGGCTTCATCCTGGTCAGCCGCCGGCTCGCGGAGCCCGCCCCCGCCATGCACCCGCCCGCGCCCGATTCAGATCCGTCCGCCGAGCCGGCGGCCTAGCCCGTTCGCTACCCCGCCCCCCGGATCCCGGCCACAGAGCGAAGTGGACGGTTACGCCGGCGATTCGCCTCCCTCGGGTCC
>JACPAU010000047.1 GCA_016180705.1 Candidatus Methylomirabilota bacterium | reverse complement strand
ATCTGGAGCCCCACGGGGAGTCGCCCCGACGTGAACCCGCAGGGGACGCTGAGCGCCGGGGTCCCGGTGAGGTTGAACGGGCGGGTGAGCCGGGGGAGGGCGGCGGTCATGGTCTCGGCCCCGCTCGCCCACTGGAGGGTCACTTCTTCGAGCTGCGGAGCCGCGACGGCAGCCGTCGGGGTGAGCAGGACGTCGCACTTCGCAAGGACGGTCTCGAGGCTCTCGATGAACCGGCGCCTGAGGCGCTGCGCGCGGAGGTAGTCCGCCGCCAGGATCGTGGCGCCCTGGACCAGGCGCTGCCGGACATCCGGGCCGTAGTCCTCGGGCCGCTCCTTCAGCCACCGCTCGTGCACGCTGAAGGCCTCCGCCCCCATGATGAGAAAGGACAGCGCCTTGGCCTCGGCTGCCATCGGCCAGCGGACCTCGCGGACCGAGGCGCCGAGACCCGCGAGGAGGGCGATGGCCTTCTGGACGACCTCCGTCACCTCCCGGTCCACGTCATCCCAGAAGAACTCCCGGGGGACGCCGAGGCGCAGCCCCTTCACGCCCGTCCGGAGCGCCTTGGAGAGGTTTGGGACCGGCTCCCGGCTCGAGCCTGGGTCGGCCGGGTCGAAGCCCGCCAGGACCTGGAGGGTGAGGGCAGCGTCCGTCACGGTCCTGGTGATGGGACCGGCGTGGTCCTGGGACCAGGACAGGGGGAAGACCCCGGCCCGGCTGATGCGCCCGTAGGTCGGCTTGAGCCCGACCACCCCGCAGAGGGCCGCGGGGATCCGGACGGAGCCGCCGCTGTCGGTGCCGATGGAAAGGTAGGAGCAGCTCGTGGCGACCGCTACACCCGAGCCACCGCTCGACCCGCCGGTCATCCGCCCGGCGTCCCACGGGTTGCGCGCGGGCCCGTAGTGGGGGTTCAGGTTCGTCGGCCCGTACGCGAACTCGTGCAGGTGCGTCTTGCCGACCAGGATGGCCCCTGCCTCCCGGAGGCGCCGGATCACGGTGGCATCCTCCGCCGGGATCCAGTCGGCCAGAATTTTGGAGCCGCAGGTTGTCCGGATGCCCGCCGTCTGGATGAGGTCCTTGACCGAGACCGGGACGCCGTGGAGCGGCCCCCGGTAGCGGCCGGCCCGGATCGCCCGCTCCGCCCGGCGCGCGTCGGCTAACGCTGCGTCGGCCGTGACGGTGAGGAACGCGTTCAGCCGGTCCGTCACGGAGTCGATCTGGTCGAGGACCGCGCGCGTGACCTCGACCGGGGACACGGTGCGCCGCTTCAGGAGGCGTGCCACGTGGGCGAGGTCCAGGGTGGCCAGGTCGGTCTCGGGCACGTCAGGCCTCCCCCACCCGGAAGGCTGGAACCGGCTCGAGCCCCGCGAGATCGAGCTCGGCAAGCCGGTCGAGGGCCGGGCCCAGGGCGAGGACCGCCGCGACCACGGCCGCCCGGTCCGCTTCCTTCAGCTGGAGCCCCGCCGCCTCCGTGAGCAACCGCTCCAGCGTCTCCGCCGTCCGCATTACCTCCCCCCCTCCTTCGCCGGCGGCCTCCTCGCCGCGGAGGTCTCCCAGGCCGCAATGGCTGCGGCGACACCCGCGGCGATCGCCTGCGCCTTCTGGCTGATCCCCGTGAGAACCGGCTCCTCCCGCGGGTCAATGTCCAAAAGCTTCTGGCCCTGTCGGACGCGGATACCGTCCTTCAAAATCCCGCGGATGGTGCCCCCCACTGTGGCCACCAGGAGGGCACCGGCCACCTCCCCCAGCGTCTCGCCGGCCCGGACGCGCGCGCCGATGTCGAGCGGCGTGCGGAAGACCCCGCCCGTCGGCGCGTACAGGTAGCGCTCGGTCGTGAAGCCGCCGAGGTTCACCGGTTTCCCGTCGTAGGGGAGCGCCTCCCCCTGGGTGATGACCGTGCCCAGGTCCGGGCCCCGCGCCGTCTCGATCACAACGTGCGCCTCGCGCCCCGCGAGGAATCCCGGGCCCAGGCCGATGACGAACGGCGCTTCGGCCACAGTGGAGTCGCTCCGTTCCTTCTTGCGCATCCGGGCGTCCACCAGCACCGTCGGCTTCAGGCCGGGGATGGAGGCCCCGCCGGGATCCACGAGGACGGGGATCGCCTTCCTGCTCTGGAGGAGGCGCGCGAAGGCGGGGCCCGCATCCGTCCGGACGGCCCGCACCCCCTCCACCGTCGCCTCCCCATCGAAGACCGCCTGGGCGAAGGCCATTCTCCGCCGCACCACGCGCGGCTCCGCCTCCTCCACGATGACCACCGCGCGCCCGTCGCGGAAGAGGCGGTGGGCGACGGCGGAGGCGAGGTCACCTCCCCCCTTGATCGCCACGAGAAGCCGGTGGGGCGTGGGCATCCGGCGAACCCTCGCGTCAGGGCTGGGGGCAGGCCCCGCCAGCGGCTTGGCGGCCCGCTCGGACCGCCTCGGCATAGGTTTCCGGGAGGTTGGCCGTCCGGGCGTCGGTGGCCCACCAGCGGGCCTGCTCGGCGTAGATCCAGACGTAGCCGTCGGTCAGGGTGAGGGCAGCCGCCACGCCCTCGCGGAACCGGGCGGGGTCGAGGAGGTCCTGCCGGGACTCCGGGTGCAGGACCGGGTCGTACCATGGGCAGGGCTCCCCCGCCGCCGCGAAGCGGGCGCACGGCCCCGTCGAGCGGAAGTCCATCCAGAGGCCGAAGGCCACCTTCAGGTCGGCGAGCCGCTCGGGGGCCAGCGAGAGGGCCGCACACCGGCCGCGGAGCGCGCGGCGCGCGGCGACGAACTCGTCGCAACGGCGCGCGCCGTAGGCCGTCTCGAACCCGTCCACGATGTGCATCCGGCCGGGCCGGGCGGCCAGCATCCCGTCCACGAAGGCGGGCAGAAGTCCGTAGGCTCGTCCGCTCGGGTCCCCGTCCTCGAGGAGGCAGGGCCAGCTGTAGGCGAAGGCGAGCAGGAGGGTGATCTCGGGGTTGGCGCCGCCCATGGCCTGCACGGCGGCGAAGCCGCGCCGGAATGCCTGCTGCTGGTAAGCGGCGAAGGGTTCTTCCGCGCGGGCGCGCCGCCCGTAATCGAACGCGTTGTAGCGGGGCCGGCCGGTGCCGGGGTCGGCGTCGCTGTAGGCCTCGGGGTCCAGGAGCAGGCCGGCTAGGTCGGTCTCCCGGGCGATCCGGGCCGCCGTGAGGAGGTTCGTCGTCAGGGTCGCCCACGCCTCGTCGTCGAAGAGGTCCAAGGGCCGGTCGGCTGCGTTCAGGTTCACGCGGAGGAAGTGATGGCGGAGGCGGCTCGAGGCGGCCGCCTTCAGGTCCGCTACGGCCGGGGCCAGCTCCGCCCCCGGGAAGGGCCGCGCCGCCGCCTCCCAGGAGAAGTTGTGAGGGCCCCTCCGCTACGGGGGCCCTGGGCGGCATCCGGCGCCACCCGGACCTTTTGTCACACACTTTATCTCGTTTGCATTAGGGCGGCACCCCCCTCAAGGCCCGCCCGGTTGGCGGTTTCCGGCCGGCGCGCTATGATGCCCCCCGAAGGGTACGGCGCGCGCAGGTGCCGTGCCGCTGTCCCGGGAGGGAGTGTGCGGGAGCGCCGAATCGGGAGCCTGAGCCGCCTGCTTCCCGACGGCCGCGCCTTCTCGGTCCAGACGATTGTCCTCCCGGAGGAAGCCGGGTCCCCTTCGGTGGCCGCCGCCGAGGCCGTGGCGGGGGACTACTTCGCGTCCCTGGGCCGCTCGGGCGCCGGCCTGCTCGCCGTTGACCGCTCGTCGGAGGCATTCGCTCTCCGCCTGCGGGGACTCCGCGCTCCCCTCCTGGCGTTCGCTCCCGCCGGAGAGGTCCCGGAACCCGACGGGACCGCGGTGAGCTACGCGATCACCGGTGGTCTCCTCCTGCGGCGCGGCGCGGAGGGCGGCCGCCTCTGCTTCCGCCTCGCCCGGACCAAGGAGGGGCTGCGGGTCACGGTGGACCTGGAGGCCTTCGCCCCCGCGCTCCTTGCCCTTCCGGGGGGTCGCGCGCTCTGCCGCTTCATCCAGTTGCCCTTCCACGCCCGGGCGGGGCGGCGGTTCCTCCGGCGGCTGCGGCGACGCCCGCGCCTTGACCGGTCCCGACCCCCCGACGATAATGGGCGGACGCCCGACAAAAGGAGGTGAGCGATGGCGCGCCTGGTCAAGCACGAGCGGAACAAGCCGTACCGGATCACGCCCGAAGAGGTGAAGGGGCCCATCTGGCTGTGTGCCTGCGGGCTCTCGAAGAACAAGCCGTACTGCGACTCCTCGCACAAGAAGACCCTGGACGAGCAGCCCGGGGACGTGTACCTCTACGACGAGCAGGGCCGCGTGAAGGTGGAGACCCAGTACTGATTCGGCAGCCGGCGGGCGGCGGTAGCGCCCGCCGGCGGTCTGTCTTCGGAGGGGCGATGGAGAGCGTGAAGGAACGCGCGGCACGCAAGCGGCGGCTGAACGGGAAGATCCTGGCGAGCCCGATGACGGTCTATCCCGCCTTGCGGAGGGCCGGGGAGCGGGTCTTCGCCGACGGCGCCCTGAGCAAGAAGCAGAAGGAACTGATGGCCCTGGCGGTGGCCGTCAGCGGCAACTGCTTCGACTGAATTGACCACCGGGTCGAGGAGGTCCTCGGCGTGGGGGCGACGATGGCGGAGATCGCGGAGACCCTGGACGTGGCGATGCTGATGGGCGGGACCCTCTGCGCGAAGGCGGTCCGGCACGCCTTCGCGGTGCTGGAGGAGCTGAGCGGGGAGGGGCGGCCGGCGTGAGGAAGGCGGTGACCGCCTTCCTGGCGGAGCACGAGGCGGCGGCCCGGCCCCTGGATCGGGCCCGGAACGAGGCGGCGTGGCAGCTTGCGCTCACGGGGGAGGATCGGTGGAAGGAAGAGTTCGTCCGGTACGCGATCGCCCGCCGGGCGCTCTCGGCCGATCCGGTCGGGTTCCGCCGCCTGGAGCGGTGGCACGCCCGCCTCAACGACGTCGGCGACCCGCTCCTGGCCCGCCAGGTCCGGAAACTCTACTTGGAGTTCCGGGCGAGCCAGATGGACCGGGAGACGCTGGAGGCCCTGGCGCGGCTCCAGGCGGAGGCCGAGCAGCGCTTCGACGCATTCCGGAGCAGCTTGGACGGCCGACCTGTCACGGCGAACGCCCTGGAAGCCATCCTCCGGGCCTCGGGCGACGCCGCGCTCCGGCAGCGGGCATGGGAGGCCTCCCAGCAGGTCGGCCCCGCGCTGGCCTCCCTCATCCGGGAGATGGTCCGCCTCCGCAACGGGGCAGCCCGCGCGATGGGCGCCGCGGACCATTACGCGTTCGCCCTCGAGAACCAGGAGCTGGAGGAGGGCTGGCTCTTCGCGCTGCTCGCGGACCTCGAGCGGCGGACCGCCGGCCCCTTTTTCGTCGAGAAGGCGCGGCTCGACGCGGAACTCGCCGCCCGCTTCGGCGTGGCCGCGGAGGCGCTCTGCCCCTGGCACTACGCCGACCCCTTCTTCCAGCGCCCCCCTCCCCGCCGCGACCTGACGCTGGACCCCCTCTTCGCGGAGGCCGACCTGCCGTCGCTGATGGTCGCGACCTTCGATGGGCTCGGCCTGGACGTCCGGGACATCCTCGCGCGGAGCGACCTCTTGGAGAAGCCCGGCAAGTCTCAGCACGCGTTCTGCGCGGACATTGACCGCGAGGGGGACATCCGCATCCTCTGCAACCTCGCGGGCAACGAGCACTGGATGCGGACCCTGCTCCACGAGGGGGGACACGCCGTCTACGACGCGTACCTGGACCGGAGCCTCCCCTACTTCCTCCGGACGCCGGCCCACACCTGCACTACCGAGGCGATCGCCATGCTCCTGGAGCGGCAGGTCTACCAGGCCCCGTGGCTCGCGGCCGTTGCCGGCGTCCCGGCGGCCGAGGCCGCGGCCCAGTCCGCGCGCGCCGCGGCCCATCACCGCTTCGGCCTCCTCCTCTTCGCCCGCTGGGCGCTCGTGATGGTCCACTTCGAGCGGGCGCTCTACCGGACGCCGGAGGCCGACCTGGACCGCCTCTGGTGGGACCTCAAGGCGCGTTTCCAGGGGCTCCGCCCACCCCCCGGCGCCCGCGGGCCCGATTGGGCGGCCAAGGTGCACCTGGCGCTCGCACCGGTCTACTACCAGAACTACGTGCTGGGGGAGCTCTTCGCGAGCCAGCTCCACCGCGCGATCCAGGCCCGGGTCCCGGGCGGCCGCCTCGCCCTGAATCCGGCGGCGGGCGCATTCCTCCGGGAGCGGGTCTTCGCGCCCGGGGGTCGGTGGGCCTGGCCGGAGCTGGTTGTTGAGGCCACGGGGGAGGCGCTGAGCACGGCGGCCTTCGCCGCCGAGGCGGGCGCAACCTGAGGTCG
>JACPAU010000046.1 GCA_016180705.1 Candidatus Methylomirabilota bacterium | reverse complement strand
GCGTACTCCGGGTTGTAGAGGATCGCCACCCGCTTCACCCCGGGGACGATGCGGGTCAGGATCTCGAGGCGCTTGCCGGTCAGCTCGAGGCTGAGGGTGCTGACGCCGGTCATGTTGTTCCCCGAGGACGCGATGCTCCGGACGAGACCGGTCTCGACCGGGTCGCCCGCCGGCGCGAAGAGCACCGGGGTGCGAATGGACGCGGTCGCCTCCTTCGCCGCGAGGGCCCCGATGTGCGTGGCGGTGAAGATAAGGTCCACCCGCTCCCGGACGAACTCCTCGGCGAAGGCCTTGAGCTGGGCCCGGTCCATCCGGGCATTGCGGATCGCATAGGTGACGTGCTCCCCCTCGCCGTAGCCCAGGTCCCGGAGCCCGTCGCGGAACCCATCCACGGGGGCGAGGTAGGTCTCGTCCGTCACCATCACCCCTACCCGCAGAACCCGCTCCACGTCCGGGTTCCGGGCCCCTGTGAGCAGGGCGAGTGCCACGAGCAGGGCCACCATGCCGGTGCGTCTCCGTGTCATCGCTCCTCCTCCTCCGGAGGTCGCCGGCGCCCGGCGGCTAGCCGCGCCCGTTGGCCATCCGGGCGCACGCCGGCAGCCGGCGGAGAATCGCCATGCAGATCGGTCCGAGCAGCGCCCCCACGCCGAGGACGCTGAAGGCGTATCCCCAATGGGTGGTCACGGCGACCCCGCGCGCCACCACCTGGGGGTTCGTGAGGTCGAGGATGTACCCGAAGATCGGGGGGGAGAGGCTGGCCGCGAGGAAGCCGAAGAGGGTCTGCATGCCCATGGCGGCGCCCAGGTAACGGCCGGAGACCAGTTCCGTGAGCCCGGCCGACAGGACCGGGGACTCCGCCACGACCAGGAAGGAGTAGAGGAAGCCGACGCCAAGGAGGAGCGCCGGGGAGGCGCCGAAAAGCCAGCCGAAGGCGAAGGAACAGACCGCGCTCAGGCTCATCACCAGCGTCACCGTCCGGGTTCGCCCGATCCGGTCGGACAGCATCCCCGCGAGTCCCGTGGCAAAGCCCCCCACCGCCACGATGGCCGCGGTCGCGTTGGCCCCGATCCCGGCGGCCCGCTCCAGTTCGTAGCCCATGGAGAAGAAGCTGGCCGTGAGGAAGGCGGCCATCCACGCCCGCATCCCGTACATCTCCCACATGTGGCCGGCGTACGTGCCCATCATGAGGAGCGCGGGGGTATTGCGGAGGACCTCCGCCGTGAAGGGGCGGGGCCCCGGGGCTGGGCACGGCTGCCGGTGATCCCTCAGGATCTCCCAGGACAGCGTGCTCCCGATGAGGGCGCCGATGGCGGTGGTGAAGATCGCCATCCGCCACCCGGCCACTGCCGCCACCCCCCCGGCGACCGCGACGGAGGCCGCGGCCCCGAAGACGAAGGCGCTGGTGTACAGGCCCACCGCCTTCCCCCGCTCCGCGCTGGCGAAGCGGTCCGCCACCATCTTGAGCCCAGGCATATAGGTCCCGCCCATCCCGAGGCCCGCGAGAGCGCGCAGCACGAGGGCGGAGGACAGGTCGGTGGCGAAGAGGGCGAACAGGATGTTGGCCAGGGCGGACCAGAGGGCGGAGCCGACGAAGATGTACTTCGTATTGAAGCGATCCGTGAGAGACGTCAGGAGCACGGCGGAGAGGATGTAGCCCACCTGGTATGCGGAGAAGATGGAGCCGGCCGCCGCGCCCGAGAGGCGCCACTCTTTCTGGATGAGGGGGAGCACGGCCGCATAGTTGAGGAAGACGAGCATGACGAGGCCGTAGGCCACGCAGATGCTGAGCAGCCAGCGGGACGAGGCCTGGTTTTCCATGGCGACCTCCTGGGAGTGCCCGTCGCCATGGCAAGGGTGGTGCCATCTCTGAAGTGCCCCGTCTCGACCCGGATCGCCCCGAGCCAAATTCCGGCGCCAAGTTACGTCGCACCGGCAGCCTCCGAAGCCCGGCGCGAGAGCGCGAGACGCGATGCGAACGCAAGCGTTCTGATCACAATTGATCGGGTCGGGCGAGACGAACGAGGAGGGCGAATCGCAGCAAAAGAGGAGCGACCGGCAGTCTGCCCGGGAAACAATGCCCGGCGCGCAAGCGCCGGTTAGCCGGGCTGGCCGCTCGAGTCGGACGGCGGGGTGGGCGCCCCGCCTTTGACGACCCGCGCGACCTCCGGGTTGTCCACGAAGGGCTGATAGGCGGAGAGGACGAGCGCGACCTCGTCCCCCTCATCCACCAGCAGTCGGACCCGCTCCGCCGCCTCGTCGGTGAAGCTGGCCAGCAGCGCCCCCCACTCCGTCTCGACCACCAGGCGCACCTGGGTCTCGCGCTCCACCTTCTGCAGGACCTGACCCACGATGAGCGTCTGCTCCGGTCGCCAGGACTCGGGCAGTGCCGGGGCAAGCCAGCGCGGCACGAGGAGGGCGGCCGCCGCCCCCAAGACGAGTCCGATCCCAAGCACGATTGCCCGCTGACGCATCCGACCTCCGCGGCCGCTCATAATATGGCGCGGCCGGCCTGCGTTCAAGAAAAAATGCCGCGCCCCCTGGTATGATTATTGCTCGCCCTGTTACCGATTTGGGGGGTGGGCTGGCCGCCGCCCCAGGAGCGCCCGTGACCCCTTCATCCCCCTCGTCTGCCGCCCACGAGTCCCTCGCCCGGCTCCGAGCCCAGCTCGAGGGGGTGCTGGTGGGGAAGCCCCACCAGGTCCGGCTCACCCTCACCGCGCTCCTCGCGCGGGGTCACCTCCTCGTCGAGGACGTGCCCGGCGTCGGCAAAACCACCCTCGCCCAGGGCCTCGCCCGGTCGCTCGGCTGCACCTTCCAGCGGATTCAGTTCACCAGCGACCTGCTCCCCTCCGACATCCTGGGGATCAACGTCTGGAGCACCCAGGCGGGGACCTTCGAGTTCAAGCCGGGGCCGCTCTTCGCCCACATCGTCCTGGCCGACGAGATCAACCGGACGAATCCCAAAACCCAGTCCTGCCTCCTGGAGGCGATGAACGAGGCGCAGGTCACCCTCGACCACCAGACCTACCCGCTCCCCCGCCCCTTCATGGTCATCGCGACCCAGAACCCGCTCGAGTACCACGGGACCCATCCGCTCCCCGAGTCCCAGATGGACCGCTTCCTGATGCGGATCCACATCGGCTATCCGGCCGCCGAGGCCGAGCGGCAGATCGTGACCGGGGAGGCGGGCGGGATCGTGCCGGACCTGCCCGTGGTCCTCGCGGCGGGCGAGGTCTGCCGCCTCCAGGAAACCGTCGAACGGGTCCGCGTGGACCCGGCCCTCGTCGAGTACCTCCTGGGCATCGTCCAGGCCACCCGCACGAGCGATGCCTTTGCCCTCGGGGCGAGCCCGCGCGCGGCCCGCGCGCTCTTCCGCGCGGCCCAGGCGGCGGCGCTGCTCGCCGGTCGGGCCTACTGCGTCCCCGACGACGTGAAGGGGTTGGCGGTCCCGGTCCTGGCCCACCGGCTGCTGCCGAGCGCGCGGGGCGAGGCGGCCGGCGGCCCCGAGCCGGCCCTCACAGCCCTCCTC
>JACPAU010000229.1 GCA_016180705.1 Candidatus Methylomirabilota bacterium | reverse complement strand
GATCGCGTAGCCGGTCCGCCCCCGCAGGAAGTGCAGGGCGATTCCGCGGATGGCGACCGGTCCCTCGGGCCGGCGTACCGTGCCGCTGTACTCCACCCGGAGTCCGGCGACGCCCCCCACCTTCACCCGCTCCGTGTTTCCCTCCACCTGGAACTCCTCCAGGAGGTTCGCGAGCGTCCGGAGGTTCCCCTGGGCGTACAGCTCGAGCGTCTCCACCCCGGAGCGCCCCGTGAGGTCCTCCACCGCCACCGTCACCCGCGCGGGGTAGCGCGCCGGGAATACCGGGGGGACCTCGCTCACCGCGACGAGGAGGGTCGCGCCGGCGACCCGCCCCTTCCGCACGGCCTCCGGCAGCGCCTGACGCGCGCGGCTCGAGGCGGCCTCCGCCGGGACGAAGTGCCAGTTGGGCGGCTTTGTGAGCTGGACCCGGTAGCGCTCGTCCCGGAAGACGTCCCCGCGGATGGTGCCGGCGGCGGCACCGGCCGCGCCGGCGGCCAGGAGCGCGGCGGCGAGCACCGGCCGCGGGCACGCGCGGTGCCTGCGGGGCCGCCGGGCCGGCGGCGGCGCGGGACGATCGGGCATGGCGAGGACCGGGGCCACGGAGACCGACCTCAGGTTGGGGTTCCTTGCAGGTCGAGGAAGACGCGGGCATCCAGGACGACCGCCCCCCGCTCGTGGACGACGATGGGGTTCAGGTCCACCTCAGCGACCTCGGCGTGCTCCTCGGCCAGCCGGGAGACGCGCAGGAGGATGCGCGCGATCGCGTCGAGGTCGCCCGGGGGGCGGCCGCGGAAGCCGGTGAGCAGGGGCAGGCCCTTCACCTCCCGGATCATCTCCCGGGCGTCGCGCTCCTCGAGCGGGACGATCCGGAAGGCCACGTCGCGGTAGACCTCCACGAAGATCCCGCCGAGGCCGAACATCACCGAGGGGCCGAACTGGGGGTCCCGCGTCATCCCGACGATGACCTCGGTCCCGGGCCGCGCCATCTCCGCCACGAGGGCCCCCGCCAGGCGCGCCGAGGGCTGTACCGCGCGGGCGGCGGCGCGCACCTCCTCGAAGGCCGCGCGCACGGCCCCGGCATCCCGCAGATCCAGGCGCACCCCGCCGGCGTCGCTCTTGTGGAGGACGTCAGGGGAGACGACCTTCAGCGCGACCGGGAAGCCGATCGCCTGCGCGGCCGCCGCCGCCTCCGCGGCGTCCCGGGCGAACCGGTGGCGGGGGACGGGAAGGTCGTAGCTCTCGAGCAGGCGATAGGCCTCCGGCTCGAGAAGGTGCCGCTGCTCGGCGAGCGCCTGCTCGATCAGGCGCCGGGCCGTCTCGCCCGCGGGGGCTGTGCGATCGCTCCGGGGCATGCGCGGCGCCTCAGAAGCGGGTGAGGTGGCTCAGGGCGAGCACCCCCCGTTCGGGTGTGGGGAACGTGGGGACCCCTTTCCGGTGCATCAGGGCCCGCTCCGCCCGTTCCACGTCGGCGCCCCCCAGGCAGACGACCGCGTGGGGCGAGCCGGGAGGGATGACCTCCGAGGCACCGGGGATCGGGTCGCCGAAGATGACCACGAGGCTGTCGAAGTGCGGCGCCGCGGCCTCCACGACCTGCCGGTACATGGCGGCGGTGGCGTCGCCGGTGAGGTCGAGCGGGTTCGCCACGATGCAGTGGGGGGGCAGGACCGGTCGCAGGGTCGCCCGGAGCGTCTCGGGGAGCAGGGCCACATCCAGGCCGGCGGTCTCGGCGGCGTCGGTGGCCAGGATCCCGGAGCCGCCCGAACTCGTGATGATCCCGATGCGCTTGCCGGCCGGCCGGCCCAGGTACGCGAGGGCCTTGGTCGCGTCGTAGAGCTCCTCCAGGGTCGCCGCCCGGTGGATCCGGTACTGGCGGAAGGCCCCCTCGTAGATCTCGTCCCGGCCGGCGAGGGAGCGGGTGTGCGACTCGGCCGCCTTGCGCCCCTTCGGCGTGCGCCCGGCCTTGAGGACCACCACCGGCTTCGGGCAGGCGGCGACCGCCCGGAGGAACCGCGGGACCGACTTGATCCCTTCCAGATAGAAGGCGACGGCCCGGGTGTTGGGGTCCGCCGTGAAGTAGTCGAGCAGGTCGCTCTCGTCGAGGTCAGCCCGGTTTCCCATGCTGACGAAGGCGGAGACCCCGAGGTCCTCCTGGGCGGCCCAGTCCATCAGGGCCGCGCCCACGGTCCCGCTCTGGGAGATGACCGCCACCGCCCCCCGGGTCGTGAGGAGCGGCCAGGAGGCGCAGAGCCCGTGGTAGGGGTTGTTCACGCCCTGGCAGTTCGGGCCCACCAGGCCGATGCCGGCCTCCCGCGCCGCCGCCACCGCCTCCTGCTGGAGCCGCTCCCCCTCCGGCCCGCTCTCGCTGAAGCCGCCCGAGATCACGATGGCGGCCCGGGTCCCCTTGCGCCCGCAGGCCCGGAGGGTCTCGGGGACGAGCCGGGCCGGGACGATGATGACCGCCAGGTCCACGCCCTCCGGGAGATCGGCGACGCCGGGGAAGGCCTTCCGGCCGAGGATCGCGTCGGCCTTCGGGTTGACGGGGTGGACCGGGCCGTCGAAGCCCGCCTCCACCAGGTTCCGGAAGACCTGGTAGCCCAGCTTCTCCGGCTGGGTGGAGGCCCCCACGACGGCCACCGCCTTGGGCCGGAAAAGCGCGTCGAGGACCGCGGGGTCGCGGCGCGGGGAAGAGGGATCGGACATGAGGGCTCCCGGCGGGAAAGTCCCGCCCTTCTAGCACGCGCCTCGCGGCGCTGTCAAGCGGCGGGCCGCCTACTCGGAGCGGAGGGCTTCGATGGGGTTGAGTTCGGCCGCGCGCTTGGCGGGGTAAAAGCCGAAGAAGATCCCGACGCCAGCGCTGAAGAGGAAGGCGAGCAGGAAGGACGAGGCGTCCAGGCTCACCGCCCACTCGCCGACGTGGGCCAGAAGGATGGAGCCGAGCAGGCCGAGCCCGGCCCCGATGACGCCCCCGAAGAGCGCCAGCGTCACCGCCTCGATGAGGAACTGGAGGAGGATGTCCCGGCCCCGGGCGCCGACCGCCATCCGGAGCCCGATCTCGCGGGTCCGCTCCGTGACCGACACGAGCATGATGTTCATGATGCCGATCCCGCCCACCACGAGCGACACCGACGCGATGGCCCCGAGCAGGACCGCCATGACCCGGGCCGACTCCTCCTGGGCTGCGAAGACCTCCGTCATGTTCCGGATGGTGAAGTCGTCCTCCTGGTCCGGCTGAAGGCGGTGGCGCTGACGGAGGAGGGCGGCGACCTGCTCCTCTGCCTCCTTCTGGAGCCCGGCCTCCCGGGCCCGGACGAGGATGACGCGAACGGAGCGCGCATTCGCCTGGCTCACGCCGAGGACGCGTCGCTTCGCCGTGGAGAGCGGGACGACCACCAGATCATCCTGGTCCTGGCCCCAGAGAGACTGCCCCTTCGGGCTCAGCACCCCCACGACCGTGAAGGGGGCCTTTTGGATCCGGATGATCTGCCCCACGGGGTCGCCGTCGCCGAAGAGGGTCTGCGCGACCGTCTGCCCCAGCAGGGTGACCCTCGCGGCGCCCGCCTGGTCCTGCCA
>JACPAU010000228.1 GCA_016180705.1 Candidatus Methylomirabilota bacterium | reverse complement strand
CGCCCCTCCTCCGAGGGGCGCTTCGGGATGGCCGGGGAGACGGCGATGAGCAGGTCCGCGCTGCTCATGAGGGCGAGCCGGCCCCCGAGGCTGTGGCCGAGGGCGGCCACCCGCCCGTAGCGGCGGCAGTAGTTCACGGCCGCCTCGAGGTCCTGGACGATGCCGGGACCCAGCAGGGCGGGGTGTTCCCCGTGGCCCCGGAGGTCGGGGCAGCACGCGGCGAAGCCGGCCTCGGCCAGATGCGCCGCCAGGCCGAGCATCTGCTCCTTCGAGCCCCCGTAGCCGTGGGCGAGGGCGATGCCCCCGGTCGGCCGCCCCGGCTCCAGCAGATAGGCCGGAACAGGGTGGCCGTCGGAGGCCGTGAGACTCCGCAGCCGCTCGAACCGCATCGCCACCCTCCGGTTCCGGTCAGGCCCCGAGCAGCGTCCTCGGGCGGAGCGATTTCGCTCCCCTCTCGAGCCCCGTACAGGCCGCCGGAGTGCCGGCCCGCGCGACGGCGCCGATCGCCACTTCGGACGAAGCCGCGGCCGCCCGATCCGCACCGGGTGCCCGCCGGCGGGCATCCAAGGGAGTGCAAGACCACGGTACCAGAGGGTTCCGGGAGGGTCAACCGGACGGGCCGGTGTGGCCGGCCCGCCGCGCCTGTTCCCGCCGCGCAACAGGAAAACCGGCTGCTCGGGTCCCGGGCAGGTGTCTCGGGCCCGGGGCGCGGGACAGGGAAGGCGGCCCGGCGCGTGAGGACGCGGTGGGGACAGCAGTTAGCGGCGGCGCAGAGGGGTCCCGTCCGGGTATGGACAGAGCGAGGTCACGTGGCATGGATATTGCTCCCCCCGCATTTCGTGGGAACACATTTGGTGGCCTTATTTGGAGTCGTCTTTATACGTAAGCGAGGCGGACCGATGGCAATCACATGGGCCGACATCAGCACGATCACCCTCTTCTTCAGTCTGGCGGCGCTGCTCCTCGGGAAGGGCTTTGCATACCTGCTCCGCCGTGATGCCGAGGAAGGCCGGCGGAACCGTCAGGACGCCTGCAGCCCCCATCGGTGGGTGCGGGACGGGCATACCGGACTGATCTGCGGTCTCTGCGGGAAGATTCCCGGCTAGCCTCCGTCTGATCCCCCCCTGGTCCCGCCTTTCCAGGCCGTGCGTCCCTGCTCTGCCTGTGCACGGAGCCATCCGCCCGGCCAAGCGCCGGGCCGGTTTGCCACGTCCGCTAGGCAGGATCAGCCCTGGTCCGGCGGGTCGGCCTCGTCGAAGGTGATGGGGATCTCGAGCGTGCTGCCGGAGGGATTGAAGAAGATCTCGGGGATCTCGGAGTACTCCCGGTGGATGAGGATCACCTTCTCGCGCAGTTCGGCCATGACCTGCTCCCGGAGGGATTCCTCGTCGGGAGACTCCTCCTCGCGGCTCGAGATCAGGGGGAGCCGGTGGAGCGTGACCCGGCCGGGTGAGAAGTGGTCGAGCCGGCAGGCGAATTCGTGCCGCTTGTTCCCGACGATGGAGACGAGCTGGTCGATCCGCAGGCCCGCGATCGTCCGCTCGTCGGTGTCGCTCCAGGTGACGTCCGCCTCGGCGTGGCTGTGCCACCAGAGGCGAAGCGCCGAGGGGTCCTTCCCCTCCCGGACGGTCTGGAGCAGATACTCGGCCACCGCCTGGGGGTCGAGTTCGGTATCCGAATCGGAGGCCCGCTGCCGGATGAGGACGATGTCCGTCACAAGCACATCCTCCCCCGCCTGCTCCACCGTCCCCAGGCCGCCCACCTCGAAGGGGCAGAGATCGATGTAGAGCTTCAGGCGATGCAGGGCCCGAGGCGCGATGAACACGCGCGGCACGTTCCCGTGCTCTACCCCGGGCGCTCCCATTCCCCCCCCTGCCAAGCCCGCATCTTGACCGGCTGTTGACGCCCGGAAGCAGGAAGAGCGGGGAGGTCGTTTCCCCTCCCCGCTCTTCCGTTCAGGTCACGAGAAGCTGCGGAGTCGTCGCGCTCTCGCTCCGCCTGGCTACGCCGGCGCCTTGGCCGCGGCCGGCACCGTTGGCCGCCGCGCGATCAGCTCGGAGATCAGGGCGACGATGGCCAGGACTCCGCCGGTGTAGAAGGCGACCTGGTAGTTCTGGTACTTGTCGAAGAGCTGCCCACCGATGCGCGGCCCGATGATCCCGGCCACGCCCCACGCCGTGAACAGGAGGCCGTAGTTCACGCCGACGTTCTTGGTGCCCCAGAAGTCCGCGGCCGTCGAGGCGTTCACGGAGAGCTGGGTGCCGTAGCACCAGTAGATCGCGAACACCATCAGGTACAGGGCCGCGACACTCGCCCCCACGTGGAACAGGATGAACATCGCCACGGCCGAGACCCCGATCATCAGGCGCAGGACGTTGAGCCGGCCGAGGGTGTCCGACATCCAGCCCGAGAGGATCCGGCCGGCGGCGTTCCCGATGGCCCCTACCAGGATCGCCGTGGTGGCCAGCTCGATCGAGTGCCCCTGGCCGCGGGCGAACGGCACGAGCTGGCTGATCACCATGAGACCCGCCGAGGTCCCGAGGGCGTAGGCGATCCACAGGAAGTAGAAGCTCGGGGTCTTGACCACCTCGCTGGGGCCGAAGTCGTAGGCCGTCGCTGCGGCCTTCGCCGTGGCCGGGGCTGGGGTCCAGCCCGCGGGCCGGTACCCCGCAGGAGGGTTCTGGAGCAGGAAGGCCCCGAACATCGTCATGACGAAGAAGATCACCGCCAGGACGATGAAGGTGGTCCGCCAGCCGTAGGTTGGGATCAGCCAGTTGCCGGCCATGGGGCCGAAGATGGCCGAGCCGCCCCCGTACCCTGCGACGGCCAGCCCGACCGCGAGACCTCGCCTATCCGGGAACCACTTGGACATGACCGGGATAGGGGTCGCGTAGCCGAACCCGTTCCCGACGCCCCCCATCACCCCGAACCAGAAGAAGAACGCGTTCAGGCTGTTCACGTAGGCGCAGGCGAAGAACCCGACACTGACCAGCGTCCCGCCGATGATCGAGATCTTCGTCGGGCCCAGCTTGTCCTGCATCCGCCCGGCCAGGATAAACGAGAGGCCGAACACGAACACCGCGATCGTGAACACCGTCGAGACGTCGGCCCGCTTCCAGCCGAACTCCTGCTCGAGCGGCCGGACGAACACGCTCCAGGCGTACAGAGACCCGAGGGCGAGGTTCATGGAGAGCCCGCCCACCACGCGCCACCACCGGTTCAACCCTTGTCCCATGCTGTGCCCTCCTCCCCCGTAATGAGAGACCTAGGGGAACTTCGGAGTGGGAGAACTTAATGATCCGCACCATGGAGCGGTCCACCGGAGCGCCGTGCCCCCGAACACCGCCGGGGGGGATACGGAGCGGGGCCCGGCTGAGGCAAGGAGCCCCCTCATCAGCGGGGGGCACGCATCCTGCGCGGAACTCAGCACACTTGTCTGAATGCGCGAGGCGGAGTTCTTCGTGCGGGCTGGGGATACCGGGTCAGACGATTCCCTGCTTTATCGTGTGGCTCGGCGCGGGGAGCCCAGGTGACTGATGCCGGGTCGGCTCATCACCTCCTTCGCCCCCAACGAGGTTGCGGTGGATGGCTACCGAGTCGGCACTAGTCGCTACCATGGCCCGGAGGGGGTGTCAAGGAAAAATTCATAAGGCATTCTATAGTGTGAAACAGGTGTCCCGCGGAGCCCCGGGGCGGGTCCGGCCGCGGAGGGCCTGGGGGACCGCCAGCGGATCGCCCGCGGAGCCTCCTCCCGTCAGCGCGGAGCACGTTCGGCGCATCGCGACCGAGTTTTGGTCTTGACAAACGCGTCACACTGTCTGAACATGAGCGCCGGCATTTCCCGAGTTTCCCCCCTTCACGACACGCCGGAGTTCTTCGACGGC
>JACPAU010000227.1 GCA_016180705.1 Candidatus Methylomirabilota bacterium | reverse complement strand
GGACGGCCGAGGGGACCAGGAGGACCTTCCCCTCCCCCGCCCGCCTCGCGTAGGCGCTGATGCCGCTCGGGGCGCGGTTCCCGATCTCGAGGAGGATCGGGTCCGGTTTCTCTTTGAGGGTGAGGGCCACCGTGTAGGCCGGGGGCGCGAGCCCGTACTCCTTCGCGCCCCCTTCCGGGACCTCGTAGGTCCGCTCCACGGTCGCCCGGAGCAGTTCGTCGAGCAGGCGGTCCACCCTGGCGCCGTCCGCCCGGTCCCGGACCGGTGCCGTCAGCCGCCAGCCGCCGTCGGCGCGGACCGTTTCCAGCGTCGTCTCGCCCCCCGTGATCCGGACGGCCTGGACGGCCTCCGCGGTGAGGTCGAGGAGCCTCGCCCCTTCCTTCTTCGCCGGCCAGCCCCCCTTGACCTCGGCATAGTAGTAGAAGCCCGCGAGCGCGAGGAGCAGGACGGCCAGGGCGAGCGTGGCCCGGAACCTCACCGCGCCCGCCTCCGCCGGATCCCCACCGCGACGCCGGCCAGCAGCGCGACGGCGGGCGGGACAACCACGCCGATCCAGAACGCCGCCTGCCCCTGGCCGGCGGTGAGGATCACCGGGGTGAACTTGGCCTCACGGGGCCGGATGCTGATGAGGTCCTCCTCCTCGGCCAGCCAGGCGATGGTGTTCAGGAAGAGGTCCCGGTTCCCGGACAGGTTCAGGTAGTTGTTCGAGGCGAAGGCGGCGGTCCCATAGGCCACGATCCGCGCCTTGCGGGGCGCGGCGGGCTCCGAGGCCGGCTCGACCGCGGTCCCGGCCGCGGCCTTCGCCTCCCCCTTCTTCGCCGGGGACTTCACCTCCACGGTGGCCACGGCCCCCACGGGGACGGGCCCCCGGCGGTCCTTCCCGGCGTCGAAGCGGGCCTCCCCCCTCCGCAGCGCCTCCCGGTCGGTCTCGGCCCAGGAGCCCTCCCCGGTCCGGGCCAGGACTTGGACCGTGACCCCCTCGGGCGGGCTCGCGGCGGCGTCCACGGTCCGCGCGTAGGGGAAGAAAGAGGCCAGGGTGAACTCCCGGGTGATGGGGTGGCTCTCGTACTGGGTCACCACCGGAATCAGGTAGTCCCCGCCGAGCACGCGGCTCAGGCGGTCCACGATGACGTCCTGGCCCGGGCGGACCCCGTGCTTCTCCAGGAAGACGGCCAGGGCCGGGGCTTGCTCCGGGTCCAGGAGGACCAGGAGCTTCCCCCCGCGCTGGACGTAGCGTTCGAGGGCCGCGACCTCGGCCGGGAGGGGTTCCCGCTTGGGCCCCGCCACCACCAGGACCGCGGCGTCCGCCGGGACGTCGCGCTCTCGGAGGAGGAGCAGTTCCTTGACCTCGTAGTTCGCTCCCTGGATGGCGTCCCGCGCCTGGGAGAAGCCGGGGCGGTCCGTGTTGTTCACCTCCCCCTCGCCGTGCCCCTGGAGGAAGTAGACGACGCGCCTCGCCTCCCGGGTCACCTTGAGGAGCGCGTTCGTCACCTTCTCCTCGGTCGGGAGCAGCACCTTCTCCTCCCGGGCGCCGCTCTCGACGACCACCGTGTTCGGGGTCGTGACCCCGTACCGCCGGGCCGTGGCCGGGCTCCGGTCCAGGTCGATCAGCTCGAAGGTGAAGCGGTCCGAGTGGTAGGCGTACAGGCGGAGGAGATCCTCGAGGGAGGCCCGGTCCACCCGCTCCGGGGAGCTGAACCCGACCGCTTTCACCGGCTGCGTCAGTCCCCGCAGGACCTTGATGGACTGGTCGGAGAGCGACTGGCGCCTCCCCTCGGTCAGGTCGAAGCGCCGATTGTGCCGGTAGGAGAGGGCCTCGACCAGCGCCACGATGCCGAAGAGGAGGAGGATCGCCAGGGCCGTGTTGAGGGCGTACGCGGTCCGCCGCCGCCGGGCCACCGCCTCCGTCACGCGCTCCGGACCTTCCGCCATCTCACGCTCTCCAGCGCCGCGCTTCCACTGCCTTCAGGGTGAGGAAGAGGAAGACCCCGGTCACGTTGAAATAGTAGATGAGGTCCTTGGTGTCCACGACCCCGCGGGCAAAGGCCTCGAAGTGGTTGAGAAACGAGAGGTGCCCCAGCACCCTGCCCACGGTCCCCCCGGCCACCTCCGCCGACCAGCCGATGACCCAGACGAGCAGGAGCGCGCCGAAGGCGACCGAGCCCGCCACGATCTGGTTCTCCGTGAGGGCCGACGCGAGGAGGCCCACGCTGAGGAAGGCGGTCCCGACCAGGATCAGGCCCAGGTAGCCGGCCAGGATCGGGAGCGGCTCCGGCGTCGTGAACGCCAGGAGGAGGAGCGGGTAGGTGACGGTGAGGCCCAGCATGCAGAAGAGCAGGACCACCACGGCCAGGAATTTGCCCAGGAGGATGGCCCCGTCCCGCACGGGATAGGTGAGGAGCAGTTCGAGCGTCCCCGTCTTCCGCTCCTCGGCGAAGAGGCGCATGGTGAAGAGGGGCATCATGAGGAGCATCACGATGCTCATGTTGTGGAAGAGCGGCCCGAGGACGAACTCCATGACGTTCAGGCCGCCTCCGAGGGCCGGGTTCATGGACGCCTGGAGGCTGTAGAAAGTGAAGCGGGCCAGGAAGCCCCAGAAGAAGTAGCCCGAGAGGGCCAGGAAGACCACCATGACCACGTAGGCCACGGGCGAGGCGAAGATGGCCCGGAGTTCTTTCTTGAAGATCGCCGCGACCCCCACCTCAGCCCTCCTGCTCGCGCGTCACGAGCCGGATGAAGATGTCCTCGAGGGTCAGGTCCACGGGCCGCAGTTCCGTGAGCCCCCACCCGTTCGCCGTCACGGCCAGGGCCAGGTCCTTGCGGAGGTCCTGCTCCCGCTCCGTCTCCACCAGGAACCGCCGCCGGCCGTCCCGCCCCTCCTGCGGCGTCACCGTGAGGACCCCCGTGATGCCGGCCAGCGTCCGCCGGACCTCCTCCTCCGGCCCCTCCACCTCCAGGAGGATCCGGCTCGACTTCTGGAGGCGCAGGTTCAGGTTCTCGGGGGTGTCCACGGCCGCGATCCGGCTCTCATTGATAATAATCACCCGCTGGCAGACCATGGAGACCTCCGGGAGGATGTGGGTCGAGAGGATGACCGTCCGCTCGCCCCGCATGTCCGCTGCGGATCTCGATGATCTGCTTCGGGTCCAGGCCCAACGTCGGCTCGTCCAGGATCAGGACCTCGGGGTCCCCCACCAGGGCCTGCGCGAGGCCGACTCGCTGCCGGTAGCCCTTGGAGAGGTTCCGGATCAGGCGGTCCGAGACGTCGGTCAGCAGGCACCGCCCGAGCACCCCGTCCACCCGCTTCGCGCGGTCCGGCCGCGGGACGCCCTTGGCCTCCACCGCGAAGGCGAGGTACTGGCGGACGGTCATGTCCCTGTAGAGGGGGACATTCTCGGGCAGGTAGCCGATCCGCCGCCGGACCTCGAGCGAGTCCTTCCCGACGTCGAAGCCCGCGACGCGCGCCGTGCCGCTCGTGGGCGGCATGAAGCAGGCCAGGATGCGCATCGTGGTGGTCTTCCCGGCGCCGTTCGGCCCGAGGAACCCGACCACCTCCCCCTTCGCGACCTCGAAGGAGACCCCCTCGATGGCTGCCTTCGGCCCGTAGAACTTGGTGAGCCCCTCCACCTCGATCATGCTGCTCCCTCTCGGCAAATAAAACCCCCCGCCGCGCTCCGGGCGCCGGGCCGGGGGGACCGGGAGCGGGTCCCGGTGCTGCCTGGATCGTTCCGGATTATATCGGCAGGGAGGAAAAATTCAACCCTTCCAGCGCGGCGGCGACGTTCTCGACCTTCTCGAGGTTCAGGCACGTCTCGGCGAGACGGCGGCGGTCCTCGGGCGGCAGCGCGCCGGCCAGGGCGTCGAACTTCCGGAGCAGCTCCTCCTCGCTCACGGGGTTGCTGGGGTCCCCCCGGGGGACGTCCACCTGGACCGAGTCGGTCCCGGCCGCCGTCTCGAGTTCGACGACGGCCGGCCACTTCTCGGGGTAAGTGGCATCCAGGGCCGGGTCGTGGAGGAGGCGGACCTTCCCGAGCAGCGTCTGCACCTCCTCGTCGGCGAGGCGGGCCTCGGTGAAGGCGTCCGGCCCGACGCGGCCGTGGAGCAAAGCCGTGGCCACGCAGTAGGGGACGCTGAACTTGGCCGCGTAGGGGCTTACCGGCTCGACCGGCTCGAGCAGCCGGTAGGCGGCCCCGTAGAGGCGGACGGTCACCGAGCGCATCCGCATCGGGTCGGGCCGGTGCCGCTCCCGGAGGAGGAGGGCGGCGTCAATGCTCGAGTGGATGTGGTAGCAGGCGGCGTGGGCCTTGAAGGAGGTCTCGAGGATCCGGTAGGTGCCGCCGCCCAGCCCGTCGGTGAGCCGGGAGGCATCCCCCCCCTGCGCCATGGCGCGGAGGAACCCCTTCTCCCCCTCCAGGATCCGGGCGGCGGCCGTGAAGCCCTGCTCGGCGAGCAGCGCGCAGAGGATCCCGTCGTGGGCCGCCTTGGCCGGGTGCAGTTGCTTGGACATGGCGCCGTCCACCAGGAACTCCCAGAGCCCCGCGGCGGCCGTCCCGGCGCTGCCGAGGGCGGCGGCCAATCGCCGGGTCTCCAGGCCGAGCAGCTTGCCGGCCGCAGCGGCGGCGGCAAAGGTGCCGCAGGTCCCGGTGGTGTGCCAGTAGTCGTAGTGGCGCTGCCCGGCCGCCTCCCCGAGGCGGATCCCGACCTCGTAGCCGGCCACGATGGCGGCGAGCAGGTCGAGCCCTCCTGCCCCCTCCCGCTCCGCCATGGCGAGCGCGGCGGGGATGACGGTGGCGCCCGGGTGGAAGACCGCGGCCCTGTGCACGTCGTCCATCTCCACCACGTGGGAGGAGGCGGCGTTCACCAGCGCGGCCAGGGGGGCGGAGGTCTTGGCGCCGTCCGGAAGGAGGGTGGCCTCGGGCCTCCCGCCCAGGTCGCGGGCGACGGCGAGGACGATGCCGGTCGGCTTCGCCCGCGCCCCGGCCAGCGCCGAGCCGAACCAGTCCAGGAGGCAGAGGCGCGCCGTCCGCCGGACGTCGTCCGGCAGCAGCCCCCCCTCCAGCAGTTCGGTGAAGGCCGCCAGTTGCTCAGCGATCGTCCTGCTCATGGCTCGTAGAGTTTCACGATCTGAATGGCTTCGTACGGCTGGCACGCCTGCAGACACAGCTCACAGAGGATGCACTCGTCTTCCTCCTGGACGCCGACGCGATCGCCGCGGGCGACGAAGATGTTCACCGGGCAGGCCGGCAGGCACTTCCCGCAGGCGGCGATGCCGACGCAGCGCGGCTCGCTCACTTCGACGCGGATGAAGATCCCGCGGGCGGCCTCGGTCGCCGTGCTCATCGCGTGGCCCCTCCCGGGCCGCCGGCTCCCACCGCGGTCCCCCTTAAAGGAAGCGCTTGAGGAGCGTGGCGATCTCCGAGAACGCCTCGGCCACGGGGATCCCCGCCTCCCGGAAGGCGGCGATCTTGCTCCGGGTACTCCCGCGCTCCCCTTCGACGATGGCGGCGGCGTGGCCGAAGCGCACCCCGGGCATCTCGTCGGCGAAGCGGCCGGCGACGAAGGCCACGAGGGGGAGCGGGAGGCCCCCGGCCTTCACTGCTGTCGCGAGCGCCTCCTCGGCGGTCCCCCCCGGCTCGCAGAAGAGGACCACCGCCTTCGTCTCTGGGTCGGCCGCGAAGGCCGGAAGGAGGTCCCGGAAGGTCGAGCCGACCAGCGGGTCGCCGCCGATGCTCACACAGGTGGACTGGCCGATCCCGTGCTGGGTGAGGAGATTGGCAATCTCGGTCGTCATCCCGCCGCTCCGGCTCATGATGCCCACGGGCCCCGGCGCGTAGGCCTTCCGGACGTCGGCCGCCGGCCCGCCCACCATGCCCACCCGGGTCTTCTCCGGGGAGAGGATCCCGAGCGAGTTCGGCCCGATGACCGTGGCGCCGCCTTCCTCCGCGGCGCAGAGGACCTCGGCCACGTCCCGGCGTGGGACCCGCTCCGTCACGATGACCAGGAGGCGGAGGCCGCCGGCAAGGGCCTCCAGCGCCGCGTCCCGGACCGCCGCAGGCGGGACCGAGATGACCGTGGCGTCGGCCGGGTGCTCGGACAGCGCGGCGGCCACCGTGTCGTACACGGGGACCCCGTGGACCGCGCCGCCGCCCTTCCCCGGGGTCACCCCCGCCACGACCCGGGCGCCGTACTCCAGGCTGTCCCTCACGAAGGTGGCCGCCTCGCGCCCCGTGATCCCCTGGACCAGGATCCGCGTCTTCTCGTCAGCGAGGATGGCGATTTCCTTGCTCCCTGACGGGTCCCAGCTCGGAACCAGAGACCCCGGCTACTCAGGCACTGCCTGGGTGGCACTCACGAGAAACTCGAGGAGTTCCGTGCTGTGCGCCGCCCTGCTCGCGAGGTCTGCTGCCGCGACACCGAAGTTCAGCCTGCCGCCCAAACCGCGTCGTTCCTTCCCTGCCGAAGACTCCACGTGAAACTTCCGTTTCGAATGGGTGGGCACATGGAGCACCGCCAACTCGAGTCGGGCATCGACATTGAAATCTGGCGAGAGCAGCAATTTTGGCGCCACCGCAACGACGGCATTGCTGCCTCCAGCCGCTTCCTGGGGGCCATCCACATGCGGGAAACGCCGGGCCAGCTCATCTCGGAGCACGATGCCCAGCATGGCCAGGGCAGCCTTGGCACCCTCCAGCGCGCCATATGGTTGGGTCCAGCGCCATTCTCCGACGAGTGCCTC
>JACPAU010000226.1 GCA_016180705.1 Candidatus Methylomirabilota bacterium | reverse complement strand
CGCTTCAACCCCGAGGTGGACCGGAAGACCGGCTACCGGACCCGGACGATCCTCTGCCTGCCCATGCGGGACAAGGCCGGGGGGGTCCTGGGGGTCTTCCAGGTCCTGAACAAGCGGGAGGGCGCCTTCGGGAAGGACGACGAGGAGCTGCTGGGGGCGGTGGCCTCCCAGGCCGCCATCGCCCTCGAGAACGCGCGCCTGTACGACGACCTGAAGAAGGCCTACGAGCGGGTGAAGCAGCTCGACCAGATGAAGTCCGACTTCCTGGCCAACATCTCCCACGAACTGCGCACGCCCCTGACGCCGGTCATCGGGTACGTGGACATGATGACCAACGAGGCGCTCGGCCCGATCACCGAGCACCAGCGCAAGGGGCTCGGATGCGGCACCTGGTGGAGGACCTGCTGGCCTTCGTCCGCACGGAGCAGCGGCAGTTCACGCTGCGGGCCGAGGCCTTCGAGGTGGGCGGCTTCGTGGCGGAGGTGGCCGCGACCCAGAAGGCGAAGGCTCAGGGAAAGGACCTGACCCTCACCGTGAAGGTGCCGGAGGAGCGGCTGATGGTGGAGGGGGACCGCGGCGAACTCATCCGCGCCCTCGCCCACCTCATGGACAATGCCATCAAGTTTACCAGCGAGGGGGAGGTGACGGTGAGCGCCGCCGCCGTGACCTCCGATGAGGGGAAGCGGGCCGTCGAGATCGCGGTGCAGGACACCGGCATCGGCATCCCGCCGGGGGAGGAGGAGAAGATCTTCCAGCGCTTCTACCAGGTGGACGCCTCCTCCACGCGCCGCTACGGAGGGACCGGCCTGGGGCTCGCCATCGTGAAGGAGATCGTGGAGGCCCACGGCTCCCGGGTGGTGGTGGAGACGACGCCGGGGCAGGGCGCCCGCTTCGCCTTCCGGCTCCCCCTGGTCGGGCCCGCCACCTAGGAGGGGTGTGTGTCCGAGGGCCCATCGCCGCCCACCCATTACTGCCCCTCCTGCGGGGAGCCCGTCTTCACATACAGCGCGCAGGCGGCGGACCGGGCCGAGATCCGGTGCGGCTACTGCGGGCTGCTGCTGGAGGTCGCCGAGTCCGCGGTGCCCACCCCCCCCACCGGCTGCGTGGTGGTGGTGGACGATGACAACCTCTTCCGGACCCTCCTGGCGGACCTCCTGACCCAGCAGGGCCTGGCGGCCGAGGTCCTGGCCTGCGACAGCGGACCGGCCTTCCTCACGCAACTCACCCAGCGGTTTCGCCAGGAGAAGCCGATCCGCCTGGCGATCCTCGACATCCTGATGACCCCCCTGGATGGCGTCGCCTCGGCCCTGGCGTTCCGGGCGCTCGAGCGGGGCTTCGACCGGCATAGGGCCGTCCCCATCCTCTTCTTCTCGGGGGTCCGGGCCACGGAGGCTCTCCGCAAGCACTTGTCCCTCTGCGCCCCCGCCTACTACCTCAACAAGGGCTCCGACGCCACCCCCGAGCGGCTCGCCGAGCGCATGCGCCACATCTTCGGGCGCATCTTCGGGGGCGGCGACCACCCCCGCAGCCCCGCCTGATGGTCCGCTCCCGGCCCCCGCGGCCGGCTCCCGAGTGGCGCGCGTGAGGCACAGTGTTGCGCGCGTGCGTCCCGCCGGCGCCACAGCGGGCGACGCGCGTCGCCATCCCGACCGCTAATCCCGCGGAATGTCGGACCTGCTCCGGGTGGTCGGGCCCGCCGCTCTCCGGTACGATCCTTGCTCATGCTCGACGGGGGCGACGGGCCGGGTGGCTCGTCCGAAGGTGGAGTGGAGCGAAAGGGGGAGGCCATCATGAGGATCAGGACGGTGGGGGCTCTCGGGCTTGGGCTCGTGGCGGGGGCTCTGGTGGGCGGCGCGGCCGCCCTGCTGCTCGCGCCGCGGGCGGGGCGGGAGACCCGGGAGCAGGTGCGGAAGGCTGCTGACGAGGCGGTGGGGACGCTCCGGGGCGCGCTGCAGGAGGGCCGGCAGGCCGTCGAGGAGGGCCGGGTCGCGTTCAAGCGGGCGGTCGAGGCCGGCCGCGGCGTGTTCCACCGGGGCCGCGAGAAGGTCGAGGCGGCCCCCGTCGCTTAGCACGGAGCCTTCGGCGCAACCGCCCGCCGGCCGGCCGGCGGGCGGTCGTCTTTTAGAGGGGGGGCGGGGCGGGCGGGAAGTTCATGGCCTCCACGAAGACCTCCATGAAGTCGTCGTGGCCGGCCAGCTCCACGTACTCCGCCTGCTGCTGGATCGCTTCGGCCTTCTGGAGATACTCGCGCGACGCCAGGGCCAGGCGGGCGCCCGCGCCGGCCGCGTTGCCTACCCCCCGGACCTTCTTGAGGGGGACGGCCGGGATGAGGCCGATCCGGATGGCGCTCTCGGCCCGGACGAAGGAGCCGAAGGCCCCGGCCAGGACGACCTGCTCCAGGTTCCCCGGCCCGACCCCCAGGCGCTGCATCAGGTAGCGCCCGCTCCCGGCGATGGCCCCCTTGGCCAGTTGCAGCTGCCGGACGTCGGCCTGGCTCACCACGATGGGCCGGCCGTGGGCCGTGGCCTCCGCCGGCACCAGTTCAACCCACCGGTCTTCCCCCTCGAGGTGGACCCGGCTCCGGACCGCCGCCGGGACGGAGCCCGGGAGGTCGGCCGGGTCCTGGAGGCGCCCCGTCGGGTCAATGACCCCGTAATCCAGCAGGCCGGCCACGGCGTCAATGAGGCCGGATCCGCAGATCCCCTCCGCCTTGCCCCCGCCGATGACCCGGGCGGTGACCCGCTCCCCCACGTCCACCCGGTCAATGGCCCCCTTGACCGCCCGCATCCCATCCCGGATCTGCGCCCCCTCGAAGGCGGGGCCGGCGGGCGCCGAGCAGCAGAGGAACCGCTCCCGCGTCCCGAGGACCGACTCCCCGTTGGTCCCGATGTCCACCGCCAGCGTCAGGGCGTCGCCCTCGACGAGGCCGGTGGCCAGGATCATCCCCACGATGTCCGCCCCCACGAACCCGGAGATGGCCGGGAGGAAGGTCGCGCGGCAGGCAGACGGGAGTTCGATCCCCATGGCGGCCGGACGGAAGTCCACCCGGTCCCGGTAGAGGGGGACGAAGGGGGCCAGCCCCAGGCTCTGCACCGGCAGCCGGAAGAAGAGGTGGTGCATCGCGGGGTTGCCGACCAGGGTCATCCGGTAGATCCGGTCCAGCGGGACGCGGCCCCGGCGGCTCAGGTCCTTCACGAGGATCCCCACGTCCTCCACCGTCCGGCCGTGCAGCGTGGCGAGCCCCTCCGGATCGCGCATGCAGTGGGCGATCCGGGTCATGATGTCGTGGCCGTACTCCTTCTGACTGTTGCTTACCGCGGTGGAGGTGACCGTGATGCCGCGGTTCAGGTCCACCAGGTAGCCCGCGATGGTCGTGGAGCCGATGTCCACGGCGATCCCGTAGCAGGCCTCCCGCGTATCCCCGGCCTCGACCCCCACCAGCTCGTCCCCGACCGTGACCAGCGTCAGCAGCGCCCCCTCCTTCACCAGGTCCGGGCTGAGGGTCCGGAGGAAGTCCTGGTCCACCCGGTAGCCGCCCGGGCGCGCCGGCAGGGCCTCGGGGATCTTGCGGCACAGGGGCCCGGGCTCCCCGGGCGTGAGGGCGAGCGTCGCCGGGTGCTTGGCGACGTCGCTGTCGGCCTGGACGGCCCGCTCCTTCCCGAAGCGGCGCAGCTTGGCGAGGGAGACCACCTCCACCGAGACCAGTTCGGCCCGGGCGTCGGCGAAGCACTCCACGCGGCAGGAGAGGCGGATCCCCCGCTGCAGTTCGGCGGCGGTCAGGTATTCTCGCTCGACGGGCGTGAGCGCGTTGCCCCCCTCCAGGACCTGGACCTTGCACTTCTTGCAGAGCGCGTTACCCCCGCAGGCGGCCTCGATGTGCAGATCCAGGCGGCGGGCGGCGTCGAGCAGGCTGGTCCCCGCGGGGCAGGTGACCTCCTCCCCCCGCGGGAGGAAGGTGATGCGGACCGTGGCGGCGGGCTTCGCGGTGTCGCTCATCGCATCTCCGTCAGGCGGAGCCTAGCACGAAGGCCGGGGC
>JACPAU010000060.1 GCA_016180705.1 Candidatus Methylomirabilota bacterium | reverse complement strand
CATCTTCGGCCTGATGGAGATCGTGAACTTCGCCCACGGCGAGTTCCTGATGCTCGCCATGTACACGTCCTTCTGGATGTACGCGCTGTTCGCCCTGGACCCCCTCCTCAGCGTCCCGGTCTGCGCGGCGGCCCTCTTCGCCCTCGGGGTCCTCGTGTACCACGGGGTCATCAGCCGGATCCTCCAGGGGCCGATGCTGTCCCAGATCTTCGCCACCTTCGGTCTCGGCATCCTCCTCCGGGCCTCCGCCCAGTTCCTCTGGACCCCGGACTTCCGCCAGGTGACCGACCCCTGGCTCGCCGGGCCGGTGCAGCTCCTCGGGATCTCCCTCGGGCGCGCCCGCCTTGTCGCGAGCGTGGCGCTGGAGGCCACGGCCCAGGACCGGCAGGCCGCGGCCCTCATGGGGATCAACACGGAGCGGATGTTCGCCCTCGGCTGGGGGATCGGAGGAGCCTGCGTGGGAGTGGCGGGGGCGTTCCTCACGACCTTCTTCTACGTCTTCCCGGATGTGGGGAGCACCTTCGGGCTCCTGGCCTACGTCACGGTGGCCCTCGGCGGCTTCGGGAGCATCCCGGGCGCGCTCGTGGCCGGCGTCCTCATCGGCCTCCTGGAGGTGCTGGCCGGGCTCTTCATCGCCCCGGCCTTCAAGTATGCGGCGGTCTTCCTCCTGTACCTGGTGGTCGTCCTCGTGCGGCCGCAGGGCCTCCTGGGGAAGTTCTGAATGCGGCGGTCCACGGTCCTCCTCGTGGCAGCCCTCGCGGCGTTGGTCCTGGCCGTCCCCCTCCTCGCCCGGCTCCCGTACCACCGGGACCTGGTCATCAAGGTCCTCCTCTTCGGGATGCTGGCCCAGGCCTGGAACATCCTGGCCGGCTACTGCGGCCAGATCTCGCTGGGCCACGCGGTCTTCTTCGGGACCGGCGCCTACACGTCCACGGTCCTCCAGCTGGAGGCGGGCCTGAGCCCCTGGCTCGGTCTCCTGGGCGGCGTCCTGTTGGCCGTCCTCCTCTCCCAGATCATCGGCTATCCCTGCTTCCGATTGCGCGGGCACTATTTCGCCATCGCGACCATCGCGGTCGGGGAGATCGTCCAGACGCTCGCGCTCAACTGGGAGGCGATCGGCGCCGCCCGGGGCCTCAGCCTCCCCATTCGCCCTGATTCCCTCGCCGCCTTCCAGTTCCACCGGAGCAAGTACCCGTACTACTACATCGTGCTCGGCCTGCTGCTCACCTGCCTGGCCGTGAGCGCCTGGATCGAGCGCTCGCGGGTGGGATACTACTTCCGGGCCATCCGGGAGGACCCGGAGGCGGCGGCCAGCGTGGGCATCCCGGTTACCCGCTACAAACTCATCGCGATGGCCTTCTCCGCGGCCTTCGTGGCCGCCGGCGGGACTTTCTACGCCCAGTACGTCCTGTTCCTCGACCCGGAGAGCGCCATGCCCCTCTCGCTCTCCATTCTCATTTGCCTGCTGGCCGTGGTAGGCGGCGTCGGGACGCTCTGGGGGCCGGTCCTGGGGGCGGCGGTCCTGATCCCCCTGTCGGAATTGACCCGGGTGCAGTTCGGCGGGACGGGGCGGGCCGTGGACCTCATCATCTACGGGGCGCTCCTGACCGCCGTGGCCGTCTACCAGCCGGCGGGGCTGGCCGGCCTCCTGCGGCGGGCGCGGGGGCGGTAATGGCGCTGCTCACGCTCGAAGGGGTCAGCAAGCGCTTCGGGGGCGTGGTCGCGAACCACGCCATCTCCTTCGAGGTCCGCCCCGGCGAGATCGTGGGCCTGATCGGCCCGAATGGGGCCGGCAAGAGCACCCTTTTCGACGTGGTCACCGGCTACTACCGGCCCGACGCCGGGCGCGTCGCCTTCGGCGGGCGCGACCTGGTCGGCCTGCGCCCCGACCAGGTCAACCGCCTCGGAATCGGCCGGACCTTCCAGAAGCTGCGCCCCTTCCGGGAGATGACCGTGCTGGAGAACGTGATGGTGGCGGTGATGCAGCACGCCCCGCAGCCGGCCGCCGCGGGGGAGGAGGCCCTCGGCTACCTGGAGTTCGTGGGGTTGGCCGGGAAAGGCTCCGTGCACGCCCGGGGCCTCAGCACGGGGGAGCGCAAGCGGCTCGAGCTGGCCCGGGCCTTGGCGACCCGTCCCCGCCTGCTCATGCTGGACGAGGTGACGGGCGGCGTGGACCAGAAGACCATCCCGGGGCTCGTCGCGCTGATCGGCCGGCTCCGCGAGCGCGGGCTCACCCTCGTGGTCATCGAGCACAACATGCGGGTCATCATGGCGCTGGCCGACCGGATCGTGGCCCTGCACCTCGGCGAGGTGATCGCGGAAGGGCCGCCCGCCGAGGTGGTGCGGGACCGGCGGCTGATCGAGGCCTACCTGGGCGGGGCGTATGCTCGCGGTGCGTGACCTGGAGGTCCTCTACGGCGACTTCCAGGTTCTCTGGGGCGTCTCCCTGGAGGTGCAGGAGGGGGAGATCGCCTGCTTGCTCGGCCCCAACGGGGCCGGGAAGAGCACGATCCTGAATGCCGTCTCCGGCCTCGTGCGCCCGGCGGCCGGGACCATCGAGTTCTGCGGGGAGCGGGTGGACCGGCTCCCGACCCACGAGATCGTGACCCGGGGCCTCTCCCACATCCTGGAGCGGCGCCGGGTCTTCCCCTACCTCACCGTGGAAAAGAACCTCTCCCTGGGTGCCTACCAGGAGCGGGCGCGCCCGCACCGCGAGGAGAGCCTCGCCTGGGTGTATGATCTGTTCCCCCGCCTCCGGGAGCGGCGCCAGCAGCTGGCCCACAGCCTGAGCGGGGGCGAGCAGCAGATGCTGGCCATCGGCCGGGGGCTGATGTCGCGCCCGAGGTTCCTGATGATCGACGAGCCATTCCTCGGCCTGGGCCCCAGGGTGGTGGCCGAGATCCTGGAGATCATCCGGAAGATCAACGCGGCCGGGGTGACGGTGCTGTTCATCGAGCAGAACGTCCAGCTCGCCCTGGAGGTCTCTCATCGGGGGTTCCTCCTGGAGAGTGGGCGGATGGCCCTCGCCGGCCCGGCCCGCGACCTGCTGGAGGCGGACCTCATCCGGGAGGTCTACCTGGGGATCTGAGGGGAGGCGCGACGCGGAGGCGCGCGGGGCGATGCGCATCGATCTCAACAGCGACATGGGCGAGTCCTACGGGCGCTACACGCTGGGCGAGGACGCTGAACTCATGCGGTCCGTCACCTCGGTCAACGTGGCGTGCGGCTGGCACGCCGGCGACCCCGCGGTCATGCGGCAGACGGTGGCGGCCGCGAAGGCGGCGAACGTCCGGGTCGGGGCTCACCCCTCGTACCCCGATCACCTCGGCTTCGGCCGGCGCGAGATGGCGCTCACGCGCCAGGAGGCGCGCGATTACACCCTGTACCAGCTCGGGGCCCTGCACGCCTTCGCCGCGGCGCAGGGCGTCCCGCTGCAGCACGTGAAGGCCCACGGGGCCTTCTACAACGTGGCGGTCCGCGACCGGGAGATCGCCCTAGGGATCGCCGAGGCCATGGCCGAGTTCGATCCGCGCCTCATCATGGTGGGGCTGCCGGACTCGGAACTGCTCCGGGCGGCGAAGACCCTCGGCCTGCGCGCCGCCCGCGAGGGCTTCGCCGACCGGGCCTACAACGAGGATGGGACGCTCGTCTCCCGCAAGGAGCCGGGCGCGGTGATCCACGATGCCGAGGCCGTCGTCGCGAGGGTCCTCGCCATGGTCCGGGGGAAGGTGACCGCCATCACCGGGAAGGTCATCCCGATCACGGTGGAGACCATCTGCCTGCACGGCGACACGCCGGGCGCGGCGGAGCTCGCCCGGAGAATCCGGCAGGCGCTGGAGGCGGCTGCCATCCAGGTCGTCCCCCTGGAGAGCCTGGTTGCCTAGATTCCTGCCGGCCGGCGATGCTGCCCTCACGGTCGAGTTCGGCAACCGCATCGCCATCCCGCTCAACCGGAAGGTCCGCGCCCTCGCCGTAGCCCTGGAGCAGGCGGGCGTCCCCGGTGTCGTCGAGGTCGTCCCGACCTACCGCTCCCTGACCATC